>JAUYJT010000031.1 GCA_030700225.1 Candidatus Nanopelagicales bacterium
AACGCCTCCGCTTGCGGGAGGCACCCGATACAGTCCCAATCATGAAACCCAACCCTTCGTCTCGTTGATCCTTCCGAGACCACCCGATTTGGTTGGGTATTGAAACAGGGGAAGTTCCTCACGAAGTCAGACGCAGAGCAGTAGCTCGGTAGATTCTGCGGTATTCACAAGACGAGGAGCGCCGGGTTGAGATCCGCGGAAACGACCGTCCAAGTCACAGTCAGCGGGACTGCCCCCCGCCCGAGCCGCGCTGGGCGGATCGGCACAGTCGGGGTCGATGTCGGTCACGTCGTGTCGCTCGGCTATGAGGGCCTAGCCCTATCCGACGTCCTCGCGGAAGTGGCGAGCGCACGGCGTGTGGGCCACTAGCGGGAACGGTCGGGTCCCGGCACCTCCGCGGACGAGTCCGCGTGCCCCACACGACAGACGCCGTGGAACCCGGGACACACAACACCGTGGTGATCCACAGCGTCAGATGCTGTGGATCGTGACTGTCGGATCGATGGCATTCAACGCGGCCAGGTCATGCTCGTCGCCGGTCACGATGGGCAATCCGAGTTTGCGAGCCAACGTCACCACAGACGCGTCCACAACATCATCTGTTCCTGACTTGCCGCACAGAACACCACAGGCTTGAGCCAGGTGCTCGGTGAGCGGTTCGACGGTGACTCTCTTGTCCTTGAGGAACTTGGCGAGGCGCGCCTGCCCAGCGCCACCGCGCCACGCTTGAGCTAGGACCGCGGCTGGCACGAACACCTGGTCGCCGCCTTCATTCATCCCGGCGAGTAGCGCGATCATCCGCGTCTTATTCCTCTCGATACCGATGAGGGCGCCGGCATCGAAGACCATGCCGGTCACGACGCGGCGTTCAGCGGCTCACCGGCCGGAGTCACCGGATGCGTGACGGGGTGGCCGAGCACCTGGCTTGCCCAGGCGTAATCCTCCGGGGTTGGCTCCCCGCCGCTGGACCGCATCTGCGACACAAGTTCGGTCAGCGTGTCGTCTTCGCGTTGCTGAGACATGGCGCGAGCGACGTATGCCGACACGTTGTCCGCCCGGCCCTGCTCGACTGCCCGCTGGGCTTCGAGAACCAGCTCATCCGGCAAACTGACTGTGATCTTCTTGGTCATACTTCCATCATACCGGCGTTCATTCCTCACTGACTAGGACTACTCGCGTAACGGTGGAAAACTCGCCGAACTTGGCTCCCCCCGCCTGCGGATTGGTTCTGCGGAATCACCAGAGCAAGGGCCCCCACTTCCGCTGGCATGCGGCCGTTCCCAACACGCCACCTGCGACCAATCGAACGCACACCATGCGACCATTCGAACACGCGACCCGCGACTAATCGAACGCTCGCGACACCATCCAGGACCCCGGCGAGGTAGGCTCTCGAAATGGCCGCCGCCGACAACCTCGTCGCTCGCCACGCGTCGCGCCTCGTCGCCGAGGCTCTGCGGGACACCCGGGTCGTCCTGGTGCAGGGGGCTCGGCAGGTCGGCAAGTCGACTCTCGCCACGCGCCTCGTAGACCTACCGGGGGCCGAGGTACGCACACTCGACGATGTCGGAATGCTGGAGGCGGCCCGAACAGATCCCGTCGGGTTCGTCGAAACGCCAGGTCCCCTGGTCATCGACGAAATCCAGCGTGCTCCAGAGCTACTCCTGGCCATCAAGTCCCGAGTGGATCGAGATCCCCGCCCCGGGCAGTTTCTACTCACGGGGTCCGCACAAGTCCTCGCGACGCGACGAGTCGCCGACTCGCTGCCCGGCCGCGTCGAAACGATCAGCCTCTGGCCGCTGTCACAGGGGGAGATCGACGTCTCCCCCGACCAATTCCTCGATGCGGTGTTCCAAGACGGTCCCGATTTCACGCACACGACATCGGTCGCCCGCTCCGAGTACTTGTCCAGATTGACGCGCGGAGGCTTCCCGGACGCCCGCAACCGCTCCGCTCGACGGCTGCAAGCATTCCTGGATTCGTATACACGCTCGATCGTCGATCGCGATGTGCGGGACCTCTCCCAGATCGAGCGAGCGCCCCAACTTCGGGCGCTGCTTCCGATGCTGGCGGCACGCTCAGGCTCATTGATGATGCCTGCGGGGTTGGCCAACAAACTCGCAATCTCACGCCCCACGGTGGCGCGCTACCTGGCACTGCTTCAAGAGGTCTTCCTGATCGCCGCAATCCCGGCTTGGAGTCGAAACGTGAGCGCCAGGGCAACATCGGCAAGCAAGCTGGCGTTCGTCGACTCCGGGATCGCTGCCAACCTGCTCGGGGAAACGCCCGAGAGCCTGGCGAGACCCCAGTCTCATCTGGGGCCGCTGCTGGAAGGTTTCGTGGCGATGGAACTGGCACGGCAAGCCACGTGGAGCGATGTTCGGGTGGAACTGTCCCACTACCGAACCAAGGATGGAGTGGAAGTCGACCTCATCGCAGAGGACCGCTCGGGAGCTGTCATCGCGATCGAGGTCAAGGCCTCATCCACGGTGCGATCGGAGGACTTCCGGGGGATCCATCACCTCAGGGAACGAATTGGTGATGATCTGCGCCTCGGGATCGTCCTTCACGCTGGAACGAACACGCTGGCCTTCGGCCCTGGCCTCAAGGCAGTCCCCATCGCCGCGATATGGGAGGCCGGCCGCCCGAAGTGACCCCCTTTCTCAAGCAGGTCAGGAAGGGTCTGCTGGTGCCCCTGGTCGGCGGCGGTTCACCGATAGGCGTCCTTGCGCGGCGCGATCGTTAGGACGTGAGCTGACCCATCCGTTGAGATCTCATACAGGATGCGGCGCGAACGGCCGAGCCAGGCCCAACGGATGCCCTTCAGCGCGCCGACTCCAAGGCGGCAAGCTCAGCCTCTGTCCGCGCAGGATTCCGGCCCTCAGCACGCGCCTCAGCGATGGCGATGGCGATGGCGATGGAGCCGACAGGTTTCTTGCTAGCGTCTGCTAGTTGCCGCAGAACCGACCGGATGGGGAATCAATGCGCAAAGCAAGATGGACGATCGCCGCAGCGAGTGCCGCGCTGGCCTTCGGAGCCGTCTCGGGAACCGCGGTCCAGGCGGACCCCGCCCAGTATCCAACCAACGGGCGGCTCGTCTTCAGCGCTGTGGACGGGGACACCGGAACGGTGCAGATATTCAGCGTTACGGGTCATGGCAAGGGCTTGCGGCAGCTAACCCAGCCCTCGGGCCCCGATGTGTGGAACGAGTGTCCGTCATGGAGCCCCAACGGCAAGAGGATCCTCTTCGACAACGCGGATCGATCAGACGACACCCTGCCGCAGTTGTACCGAATGCGCGGCGACGGCTCACGCGCTCGTTTGATCGGATCGACGACGAGATACGCGGCCTGCCCAGTCGCCAGTCCGTCTCAGAACCTGATCGCCTACCTGACCTATCCGAAGTCGGGCAACGCACAGATCGGGATCATGAAGTCTCGCGGAACGGGCGCCCGGGTACTGCTCAAGGCCAAGGGCGCGAACCTGTACGGCCCATCCTTCTCACCGAATGGGCGCTTGCTCGCCTACGAGCGGGTCGTCTTCGGCCAGAACGGAATCCAGAGCGCGGACGTGTACGTGTACGACATGATGACAGGCTCGAAGACCAATCTGACTTCCGGTCGCCCGGCACAGTTCGGTTCGCCCTCATGGGACCCCCGAGGTGACGCGATTCTCGCGACGCGCGGCGCGCGCAACGTGGTTCGCATCGATCTGAACGACCTGACAACCAAGCGCGTCGTCAAGTCGCCCAAGAACACGTGGGTGACCAGCCCCGTCTACGCGCCTCATCGCAACAAGATCGCCTACCTCACTTGTGAAGGCGATTGCGGAGACCCTGATATCACCGGGATCGGAACTTTGTGGACCGCGAAACCAAATGGCAAGAAGGCCAGGGCGATAGTGGCGACGGAGGGCGCGATTCAACCAGCCGACAAGGTGTCCTGGGGAGTTCGTCCCTGACACGTCAACGGCAAGGCCGCCTTGGCGCAAGGGGCGTTAAGTCACTCGCCGCAGGATCTCCGGGCTCAACTCGACGCCGCCGCGCCTGGCGTCGTGGCGGAGGCTTCTCCAGACGGCCCGGGACTCACTCGGACGAGATCAACACCCTCGAGTAGCTGGACTGGCCGGCATGCGATCTGTTTCACTCGTCACGAGCGAGCGACAGGGCAGGAAGGCGGCTGGCATGCCAAAGCCCCACTCGAGGCCGGTTTCTTCAGTAATCGTCGCACTGACGGCAGTGGCAGCGCTCGCGTTCTCCGCCGGATGCAGCCCGTCGCAACCACTCAAGGATCCAACGCGGCAACCGCAGGGGATCATCCCGGCGGCCAAGTCACTGACGGCCAAGGACATCCTGAACGCCGACCTGCCGTGGGGCCCCTTCATGTCTCCAGACGCGTCCCGAGCGATGTGGATCAAAACGAACTACACGCCGGGCGAGGAGCTCCCGTCGTGGAAGATGTACGTCACGGACCTCGCGACTCTCAAGAGCAAGCTGGTCCTTTCCGGTTCAGGCCTGATAGCGGGCCTTCCCAAGTGGTCCCCAGATGGGACCACCTTCGCCTACATCGACGCGGCACCTGACGGGACAACGCAGCTGTTCACGGTCCCGGCTTCCGGCGGGAAGCCAACGAAGGTCACCTCCGTCGAAGGAGGCGTGGTCGCGCACGCGTGGCGGGACGCCTCCACGCTCGCGTTCACAGCTCCCGTAGTCGACGCGGACGCCGATGACACGGACGAGACGATCCACGTCACGACCGAGACTGACGACAAGGTGAGGCTCTTCCAGGTCGCCGCCGCTGGAGGGAAAGTTGTCCCGCTGACGCACAACAACGACCAGATCACCTCATTCTGGCTCTCGCCCGACGGCGGCAAGGCGCTCACGGTCCAGACGCGGGACTTCGGTGGAGGCAACGAGTACTACCAGAAGATACCCCAAGTGCCGCGCCTGAACTACCTCGTCGATCTCTCGAACGGAACTGAGAAGTCAGTACTTCAGGACGTCCGCTCGGTATCCGGTGTCACGTGGTCCTCCGATTCCCAGACGGCCTGGGTGGAGAGCAACTACACGCCCGACAAGTTGCTGGCCGCAACGACGACCAAGATTCGGGCGCTCGACGTTCCTTCCGGAAGCGACAGCGAGGTCGATCTGGACTGGAGCCGAGGCATTCATTCGCAAACGGGCGCGACTCCGGCCGTGGCCTCGACGTCTGACGGCTTCATGGCGATGCTCGCGGACGGCACGAACCCGAGGCTCGCCGCCTATTCGGGGCCGAAGCAGTCACCGGCGAGACAGGCATTGGAAGGCGAGCATCAGGGAAGCATCTTCGCCTTCGATGTTTCCAAGGACGGGAAGAAGATCGTCTACCTCTATTCGACGCCCAGCACCCCGCCGCAGATGTACGCAGCCAAGATCATCTCCGGGAACATCAGCGACCCGAGGCGCTTCACGGACCTCAACGCGGGCTGGTCCGGCAAGGAGTTCGTCAGGAGCGAGGTAATCAGCTGGCAGGGCGCGCAGAACGATCCCGTGGACGGCATCCTCTGGTACCCAAGCGGCTACGAGCCGGGCAAAAAGTACCCGCTCGTGTTGATGATCCACGGCGGACCATTCCACGTCGACCTAGCCGAATGGGCGAGCAACACCTATTCGCTCTACCCCTACCAGTTGATGGCGCAAAAGGGAGCCTTCGTGCTGGCCCCCAACTACCACGGCAGCAGCGAGTACGGCCTCGACTTCGCCCGCTCGATTCGCGACGGCCGGTTCTACGACTACCCCCTCCAGGACATCGAGAACGCCATCGACCGTCTCGTAGAACTGGGGATGGTCGACGACAACCGGCTCGGAACTCTGGGGTGGTCAAACGGCTCGATCCTGTCCAACGCGCTCATAGCCCAGGACCAGCGCTTCAAGGCAGCCTCGCTCGGAGCCGGGGGAAACGAGTGGGTCTCGCTTTGGGGATCAGCCGTGGACGGGTATTTGCTCCTCGAGTACTACTTCGGCGCGGGCCCCATCGAGAATCCGTCGCTGTACACGGACGCCGCGATGGCGCCGTTCTACAGCGCTCGCGACGTTGAAACGCCCGCAGTTATGTACCAGGGGGATGCCGACATAAGCGTGCCGCCAGGTATGACATGGAGCGCATTCCGCGCCCTGCAGAAGTACGGGAAAGCGCCGGTCGAGCTGTTCATCTTCCCCGGGGCCGGCCACGATCCCATCCAGCGCTCCTACCAGGCGCGAAAGCTGACCGAAGACATCAAGTGGTTCGACAAGTACCTGTTCGATTCCAATGGACCATAGCCACGATGAGTCGATCGCCGCGATCTACGACTCCTCCGCCACGACTTACGACGCCAGCCGGGACGAGTTTGATCTGACTGAGGTACTCCGTGATTTCCGCGCCCGGCTCCCGGCGTCCGGAAACCTGCTCGACTTGGGCTGCGGCGCGGGCAGACCCGTCGCCCTTGAGTTCGCCTCCGCCGGATGGCACGTGACCGGCGTGGATCGCAGCCGCGCGATGCTCGACCTGGCAGCCAAGTTCGTGCCCGGCATGGAGGTCATCCACGCCGACATGCGCAGCGTGAGATTCCCCGATCAGTCCTTCGACGCGATCGTGGCGATCTACGCCCTGTTCCACATCCCGTGGACGGACCACCCGGCGTTGTTCGCGAACATGCGCGCGTGGCTGCGTCCAGGCGGCACCGCTCTGTTCACGTATGCCACACGTGCCTACACCGGGCACGATCGGTTCAACGGGACCAAGGAGTTCATGGGTCAACAGTTGTTCTACAGCCACACCACGCCGGAGGAGCTTCGGGCTCAACTCGACGCCGCCGGACTGGATGTCGTGGACGCGCAGGACCGCACGATCGCGGGCGAGACCTTCCTGTGGGTGACGGTCACGCCTAGGTCGACCTGAGCCTCCGCCCGCCGAGTGCTCGCCCACGCCGACCAGGCGATGCGGATGGCACAGGTCTCTGACGCCCAGGGCTCGGTCCAAGCTCGAGCTTCTCGCTCTGCAACCGAGCAGCGATCTTGGCTACCGTTCCTGGCATGACCGAAGGCGGCGCGCCAGAATCCAATACCCCCAGTGCGGGGGGAGAACCGCCCCCATCCCCCGGTCCCACCGGCTCCGAGCCGCTTGACGCCATGCCACCTCCGACGCTCCCGCCGCTCGCATCCCCTCCGCCCGGTGCCCCCCCGGCGCCCCCGCCCGGCCCGATGCAGGCGTATGGCCAGCCCCTCTACGCCCCCGGGCCATCACCTGAGCCTCCGTGGGATGGATTCGCCGTTGTCGCGTTCATCCTCGCGGTGCTCGGAACCACATGCCTCAGCGCAGCCCTTGGCATCGCCGGGCTCGTACGGACGCAGAACGGACAACGACGCGGTCGGGGGTTGGCTATCGCAGCGATCGTGATCTCGATCCTCTGGGCGGTGATCTTCATCGGACTGGTCGCCCTGACTCTCTCCAACACAGCCCAGCGCGATTCGTCGGGAAACGTCACCGAAGCTGGCACCGAGAGCTTCGAAAACGCCCGGGTGGGCGACTGCCTCACCGACTTGTCAGCGCTAAGCACGACCGAATCCACGACAGTCCGATCCCTCAACGTTGCCCCATGCGGCCAGCCCCATCAAGGCCAGATCGTGGTCATCTTCGACATGCCTGGTGGGCCCTATCCGGGGCAGGACACCGTATTCGAAGACGCCAGCACGCAATGCTCGCAGCGTGTCCCATCTGAAACTGCCAGCGCGGGAGTCGCGCAGTCGCTCGACTTCGCCTTGATCTACCCTCTCGCCGACTCCTGGCAGCGCGGCGACCGCCAAGTCATCTGCGTCATGGGAAAGACCGGGGGGACCATGACCGAATCCCTTCCGGGTCTGTAGCTAGCCGCCGACTACTTCTGAATGATGTGCATGTCCTTGATCGTCACCGTGATGTCCACATAGGCCACGCCTAGGAGCCTGACCTGAGGAATCGTTGCCGATCCGCTCCAGTAGCCTGAGGCCTCCTGCCTGAGCAACATTGGCTGATGCTTCTCCGGCGTCTCGCCGAGGAGGAGGTCGCGCGCGTAGAGGCGAATCTTGATGGCCTCGTTCGGCCAGACCGACACATCCCGCAAAGGGAAAGTCCGCGGGCCCCCTTGGCTGTTCGTCAGCACGAGCGTACCCGAGTCCCCGCGGATCCAGCCGCCCTCGATCTGGAACTGCTGGTCCTTGACGAGCTTCTTGCTGTAGACGATGGACACCGACCCTCCGGAGTCAACGTCGTAGGAGGGCGCGTTTGCGGTCACACCGTCAGGAGCCACTGTGGAAGCGCTAGGGGGCGCAGTGTTCGGCTCCGCGCCAGAACTCCTGACGACGTCGTCGTCGGTCGTCGCGCTCGAGCACCCCGCGATGGCCAGGGATAACGCAGCCACACCAGCGCTCGCGGCAACGATAATCTTTCGCATCGGTCCCGTCCTTCCCCCGGCGGCATCGAGGTTCGCGACGCTGGTGTTCGGTCTGCCGGGTCTTCCGCCGGCCAGGCCGGTTGTGGAGGTGCCGGGAATCGAACCCGGGTCCATCGGTGGTGATCGGGGCATTCTCCGGGCGCAGTCGTCGTTGCGCGTTCTCGGCCTCCCTGCTTCGTGCGACACAGCAGGTAACACGGCCCAAGTCACTGTTTGGTCTTCCGCCGACGCGCGTGACCCGCGCCCTTGGTTAGTCCCCTAACGACGTCCGACGGTGCGGGGACACTTCCCGCCGAACGCTTCACCTAGTCGCTGTCAGGCAGCGAGAGCGAAGTTGGTGCGGTTTTGATTGGCACCTATCTTTTTCACGGATGGATTACAAGATCACCGTGATCCTCGGCCCGCTTCTCCCGTCTCAACATCCGATGTCGAAACCAGTCACCCCCCTGTTCAGTTGTCCTTCCACTCTCAAGGCTAGGCCACACTCGGCCTGCGCGCCACCGGCCAAACGTGGAGCCACGCCTCGCAGCAGCGCCGCCCCTCTCCTTCGCGGAAACGCCCGTTCCCGACAAACGCATCCGTTTCGCAAGGACGCGACCGTTGCAACGGGCGCGTCTGTACCTAAACATGCGCGTTTGTCGGGAACGGCCGTTTCGGCAGGGGCGGCAGGGCGGTGCCGCAGCGAGGGTAGTCCGCTGCGGGCGACCACCTATTCAAGCCGGACCTACGCGAACACCTCAGCGCGCTTGAGTAGCTCCTCAAGCCCCGGTTCATTCGGATTCTGAGGCTTGCCAGGGTGGATCACCGCCACCTGGCAACTCTCCGCCGCCTCGACCAGCTGGGCATAAGTGCCCGCGGCCAGATCCTGGATGTACGCCTGCTGATTATCGTTGTACGCGAACATCTTGTTGTTGATCTCGGTGCATTCGTTGCAGGTTGAGCAGCGCTCGGTGTCTATGTACGTCTCGTCGGGCGACCTCTCTGGCTCTTCATCGGCTTCGACCGCCGCCTCACCGACCGCGGGCACTGCCGCTTCGGCGAGGGTTTGCTGCGCCACTGGCCCACCGTCGGGAGTGGGGCCGACCGCAACCGACCTCTCCAGGAACGCCGCCTCCGCGCGCGCCACCGCCCGCTCGGCATGCGAGTTGTGGATGCCGGCGAGCTCCTGCAGGCTGTGCCACAGGGAAAGACATCGACGGGACTCGCGGATCAACCTGTCAGGGACGATGACCCGCTGTAGCGAGTCATCCGGATCCACCATGAGCAGGCTCGGCACCTCGTCGATCTTCTCCCGCGTCGACAGATCCACGAACTCGGTCACCGGTACCAAGTCGTCGGTCCACTCGTCTTGCGGAACGCGAGCGAAGTGCGACGCCTGGCGCGGGTCGTAAGCGACGAAGTCCACCAAAGTGAACGCGACCTGACCGCGAACTGCCTGGCACTCCCGGTCCTGATGGGCGAAGTCGTAGACTGGCCAGTCCATCTCGGGCTGCGGGTTGGCGGCGATCGAGAATCGCGAGGCCCAGTCATCACCGGCCGATGGATCGTAGACAAACGCGGGGAACACCCTCGACTCAAGGGCCGCAGCCGCCGTCAGGTAGGCCGACGTGCCCGCCTGCGCGGCGCTACCGCCGGAGAAAACGCTGAACAGGGCCGGCCCAGTGTGGTCGAGCCCGCGCCGGATCTCATCGCGCAGGTGCAGGAGAGCTGAGCTCGGCGCCTGAAGCACGAACACATCCGTAAGGCCCATCGCGGTGCTGGCCAAGCTCCTGCTTCGCAGCGAGAACGCCAAGTGCCCGTCGCCGACCTCCGACTCCTCGATGACGTCATCACTTTGGACCATCACCTTGAACGGAAGGTCAGCGCAGAGGATCTCGAAGAGCAGCTCCTGGTCCTGCACGAGCATTCGGTCGGAATTGAGGTTCACCAGATACTCGGGGAACATCGCCAGGTACCTGGCGTCAAGCCCGTGGCTTCCGAACGACTCGAACAGCAGGTCGTGCCTGGCTTCGTCGTACTCTCCCGCCATCTCCAGCTCGCCAATGGCGATCGCCCTGGCCAGTTCGAGGGCTTGCGGTAGCCGCTTGCGATACGCCTCAAGCGCGCTGGCGCAGTCGTCGAACGTGAAGTCGTAGACCCCGTCCGCGGACGTCGGCGTGGCGAAGAAACGCTGCGACTTGAGCACCGACAGCAGCTCTTCAATACGGCTGCGGCGGCTGTCAGCGATCGGCGTCGCGGATGCGGACTGACCCAACATGCGCGACATGGTCTCGAAGTCGAAGGCGTCCATCGGACCGGTGCCGAACGAGGACTGGAGGTTCTCGGCACTGAGCCCTTCGCGTGATTTCTCGAAGTTGGCCTTGAGGATGTTGGAAAGTCTCAGGATCAGCCGGGCCACGATGTCGTTGAAAATCTTGGCACGCTGACCCTGGGTGATCCCCCAGGCGTGGCTCAGGATTCGATGAGTCAGGTCCACGTCGCAATCAAGCAGTTCGCCGTCCACGATCAGCTCGCTCCGAGCCCGCGCGAGGCTGTCCGCTACCAGCTCGTCGGCTGCTGACATGGGACCGGCAACGCTGTCCCATAGGCCTGAGAGCCTGCCTCGCGCGCCGCTAGCCACGGACCCCCGGATCCCAGCTTCAAGACGTAGGACGTGCGCACGGATGCGATCACCGTCGTCACCGGTGGCGGCCTTTGAGAGGAGGTCGTCGATGATGCCGGACATAGACTCGACGTAGTTTCCGCCATCCGGGGTGTCGACCAGCACCAGCGGGAAGTCGTAGCGAAGCGTGGATAGATCCTGGTACTCGCCGAGAAGCGCCGGTACCAGGCGGGGCTCGTCGATGGAGGTCAGGTTCGTGCCAGTCCGGCTCCCGGTGAGGTGAAACGCGATGTGTGTCTGGAGGTTATTGTTCATGTCCTTCGCCACCCTCAGACCATGTACTTGTCGAACTCGGCTTCGAGCCCGCTCCTGACGATCTCGTCAGTGCGCAGAACTCCTGAGTGCCTCGTCTCCTCGTAGCACGGCACGTCCCTGTTCTGGTAGAGGATTCCCACGGGCATGACGTCATGGGATGACGCGATTTCGCGCGCACGATCAAGGTCCAGAGGGTCGTGGTACAAGTCGTTCTTGTACACGCGCGCCAGACCCGCGCTCAACGTGAGGGCGTTCTCGTGATGAAGAAGCTGAACCTTGCTTGGATCCTTCATCCACGGATCGAGCATGTTGGGAAGCCACTCAGGGCAACGCTGGATGATCCGCACGAATGACAGACCCTTGTGCTCGTAGGCAGCGTTGACAATCTCGTACAGACTCTCGGGGATCCAGTCGGCGGCCTGCGCGACGAAGGACACGTTGGACACGCCCAGAGTCACGGTCAGGGGGTTCAGCGCCTCAAGGTAACTGCCGCGCGGCGTCGTGTTGCTCTTCACACCGATCGGCGTCGTCGGAGATGCCTGCTTCTTGGTAAGTCCGTAGATCTGGTTGTCGTGCAAGAAGACCGTCAGATTCATGTTGTACCGGATGGCATGGATCCAATGCGCGGCGCCGATGCTGCAAAGGTCGCCATCGCCGGTGTTCACGAACACTGTCAGGTCGGGCCGGGACATCCGCACACCCTCAGCGATCGGCAGCGCCCGCCCGTGGATGCCGTGGAACCCGTAGGTGTTCAGATAGTGCGGGAAGCGGCTTGAACATCCGATGCCGGATACGAACACCGTCTTCTCCGGGCGGAGCCCCCGGTCACGGCAGAGCCGCTGGACGGCCGCCAGGATGGCGTTGTCACCGCAGCCGGTGCACCACCTCGGCACGCCGCTCTGGTAATCCTCAAGGCTGCGCCGCTCCTCATAAAGCTCAAGCAGGCGTTCGGTCGCGGAGATCTCCATGATGCTCATGCCTTGTCCCCCAGCTTCGCGAGCAGAACCTCACGCAACGCGCTGGGCTGCAGCGGACGTCCGCGCACTTCACTCCAGCAGTCGATGTCAACCAGGTACCGCGAGCGCAGCAGCATCGCCATCGACGAGTACCTGCGATTCGACTCGTTGATGATCTCGTCACTGGGATCGTCGCTGAAGTTCGTCTCGACGGCGATCACCTTGTCGAACCGCTGCATGATCTCCTTGATCCCCGGTGGCATCGGGTTGAGGAAGCGCAGATGGATGGACGAGACCGACTTGCCCTCGTCACGCAGCAACTCGACGACCTCCTCGATCGCCCCCTTGGTGCTTCCCCAGCCGACCACGAGCAGCTCTCCTTCGTCGCCGCCGAAGACCTCCGGCGGCCGCAGGGTGCGCTGCAGCGCCGCCAACTTGAGGCTGCGCGCCCTAAGGCCCTGCATGTTGATATCTGGGTCGTACGCGACATGGCTCTCCGAGTCGTGAGCCAGACCGGTGATGGCGTGCATCCCGCCAGGCTGTCCGGGTATGAACCTTCGAGCCAAGCCCGTAGTGGGATCCCAGTCGTAGGGTTTCACATTCGGAGGCGCGGGGCTCTGGTCGATCGGCGGCGCGAGCCACTTCTCGCTGAACTCCGGGCGCGGATACGGCTGCTGCGACGTCGCCAGGCCCGCGTCGGTGAGGACGACGACCACCGTGTTGAACGTCTCTGCGATCCGTCGAGCCGTGATTATCGAGTAGAAACAATCCTCGATCGTCGCCGGTGCGATGACAACCTTCGGGGCATCCCCGTGGCTGCCGAAGATGGCGGCCATGAGGTCGCCCTGCTCTGTCTTCGTTGGCTGGCCGGTAGACGGGCCGCCGCGCTGGACGTTCACGACCACGAGGGGGATCTCGGCCATAACAGCCAGGCCGATCGCCTCTTGCTTCAGGGAGTAGCCCGGCCCTGAAGTGATCGTCACCGCGCACTTGCCCGCGTATGAGGCCCCGATAGCGAAGGTGCAGGCCGCGATCTCGTCCTCGGCCTGATGCACGATGCCGCCGACCTTCTCGAAGACATCCGACAGGTAGTGGGAGGCCGAGGTCGCCGGCGTGATGGGGTACATCGCGCACAGTTCCATGCCCGAGGCCATCACGCCCAGGGCAAGGGCGATGTTGCCGTTGGTGACGATCTTCGATCCTGGCTCTGTCTTGGCCGGGATGCGGAATCGGATGTCGAGGTTCTCCTGCGCGTAGGCGTATCCGGCCTCGAGCAGTACTACGTTCTGGTCGATGACGGACTGCGACTTCTTCCGGAACGTGATCGCGATCTGGTCACGCGCCGCCTTCAGATCGAAGCTGTAGATCGCGCACAGCATCCCTAGGGCATACATGTTCTTGCCCCGGCTCGGATCGGACACCAGTAGCTGGCACTGCTGCTGCATCGGGACCTCATACACGCGGTAGCCGGACTCGACCAAGCGCTTGTGGGCCTCGATGTAGGAGTCCTTGATCGTGGAGTCCGCGTGGTCCCGCCAGGCACTCTCCAGCAGGATGATGCAGTCCGGCTTGAGCTCCCGGTCGCGTACGCGTCCCAGGAGGACCTGCTCGTTGAAGGCCACAACCAGGTCGGTCTGGTCGCCTCCGTTGGTGACCTGTCCTGTGCCGATGCGAATACGGTTGCCGCTGGCCCCGGCGACGCTGCGAGCCGGGGGACGGATCTCAGCCGGGATGATCTCAGTCGTCCAGATGCCGTTGCCCATTCTGGCGGCGATGGAGCCGAGCGACTGTCCACAGCTCTGCGCACCCTCGCCCGAGTCGCTGATTATCTCGACGACGTGCTCATTCAGCTCAACTACAGGCACTTCGCCAGCCTCCGCGCCAGTGGATGCGGGATTCAACGTCGCAGTGGTCATCTCGTCGGTCGCTCCATTCACGCCACGTACACACGGCGGAAGTTGTGCTCCGCCCGGTCTATTCCAAAGAGGCGATCGCCATCACCCGCGTACGGGAGGCGGACATCGCGGATCCCGAGGAAATCCTTCATGCGCTGTGCGGCCTTGCGGCCAGCGCCCATCGCCTCAATGACTGTGGCGGCACCGGTGACGATGTCACCACCAGCGAACACTCCCGCGAGCGAAGTGGCGAGGTTGTCGTCAGTGTCGATGTATCCCCACTTGTTCAGCTTCAGGCCCGAGGTCTGCCCCATGATCGGGTTGGCATTCGTACCGATCGCGTACACGATCAGGTCGGCCTCGAAGTCGAACTCGCTTCCCTCAACGGTCACCGGGCGCCGTCGGCCCGAGTCGTCAGGCTCGCCCAACTCCATGCGGACGCACCGCATACCGCGAACGCCGCCTTGGCCATCATCGAGGATTTTGACCGGGTTCGTCAGCCAGTGGAACTCAACGCCCTCCTGCTGAGCATGGTGCACTTCCTCGGCGCGCGCGGGCGCCTCGGCGTGCGACCGCCGGTAGATGCAGTAGACCTGCTCCGCTCCAAGGCGGAGGGAGACTCGCAGCGCATCCATAGCCGTGTTGCCCGCGCCTACGACAGCGACCCGCTTGCCCATTGGCAGGGGCGTGTCGTATTCCGCGTCCTTGGCTCGCATCAGGTTGCAGCGGGTTAACAGCTCGTTGGCCGACAGCACTCCGTTCAGCGAGTCGCCGGGGACTCCGAGCATGGTCGGATAGCCAGCGCCCACACCGACGAAGACAGCGTCGAAGCCCATCTCGCTGATCATCTGCTCGAGCGTGAACAAGCGCCCAACCAGGGTGTTGCACTGAAACACCACGCCGAGCCTGCGGAGGGAGTCGATCTCCGCGTCGATCACCGTGTTCGGAAGGCGGAAGTCGGGGATCCCGTACTTCAGCACGCCGCCGGGCTGGTGGAAGGCCTCGAACACGGTGACGTCGCAACCAGCTTTGGCCATGTCCGCGGCGCACGCCATGCCGGCGGGTCCGGATCCTACGATGCCGATCTTGAACCGGTTGGATTCGATGTGGGGCATGTTCACCCAGCCCTCGGCGATGGCCGTGTCGCCTACGAACCTCTCCAGGCGTCCGATAGCTACAGGCTCCAGCGACTCACCGACGACGCACACGCCCTCGCACTGGTTCTCCTGAGGGCAGACGCGACCACATACTGCCGGCAAGAGGTTCGTGCTAGTGAGGATGTCGTATGCCCCGCGGATGTCCTCCTGGTTGACCTTCTCGATGAAGCCCAGGATGTCCACGCCAACTGGGCACCCGATGACGCACGGCTTCTCCGGGCACATCATGCACCGCTCGGACTCCCGGAGCGCGGCTTCACGCGGATAGCCGCAGGCGACCTCTTCGAAGTTGCCGATCCGCGCTTGGGGATCCTGCTCCAGCATCGGCGTGCGTTCCTGCGGGATCGTCCGGATCGTCTTACGTTTCTGCTTCTTCGCCATATCGGATTCCGCTACCTCTTCGTTTCCGCGGTCGCGTTAGCGCCGCCTCGCATACGGCAGCTGCTCTTCCAAGCGTCCAGGGCCACTTTCTCCGCAGCAGCGTAGCGACGAAGTCGGGTCATCAGATCGTCGAAGTCGACCTGGTGGCCGTCGAAATCAGGACCGTCGACGCAAGCGAACTTCACCTGTCCGCCTATCTTGACCCGGCATCCCCCGCACATCCCCGTGCCGTCGACCATGACCGGGTTGAGGCTCACCATCGTCTTGATGCCGTAGGGCCGGGTCGTCTCGGCGCACCCCCTCATCATGACCGGGGGGCCGATGGCGACGACCTCATCGATGTCGGCGTGCTTCCCGATGGCCTGCTCGATGCCTTCGGTTACTAGCCCCTTGATGCCAACCGATCCATCATCCGTGCAAATGATGTACTCGTCGCAGAAGGCCCGGAACTTGTCCTCCCAGAACACCAGATCCTTGTTACGGAAGCCGACGACCCCGATTACATACGCGCCAGCCTCCTTGTAGCCACGGGCTTGCGGGAAGATCGGCGCCACTCCCAGGCCTCCGCCGACGCACACGACCTTCTTGGCCTTGCTGATCTCGCTTGGGATGCCCATCGGCCCGACCATGCCGTACAGGGACGTGCCAGCCAGGCACTCCTGCTGCATCTGCAGCGTCGTCTTGCCGACGGCCTGGATCACCAGCGTGATGGTGCCGGCGTCGCGGTCGAAGTCGGCGATCGTCAAGGGGATCCGCTCGCCCTGCTCATGGAGCATCACGATCACGAACTGGCCTGGCTTCGCCGCTTTGGCCATCAGGGGATGGTGTATCTCGAGCAAGAACGTCACGTCGGAAAAATCCTGACGCTCGATGATCCGGAAATCAGACATCCGGATGCCTTGCTCGCTCGGTTCCGCTTCTCGCATGTCCAAGACTTCTCGCATAGTCACGGCCGATTATCGCACGGCCTGCGAGGTCGCCAAAAACCTGGTCGGCCCAGCGCCACAGGCGTGTTGTTGGCGAGCCTAAACCTGGATCCACCGATGACGGCCGGGCCGACAGTAGGTGAGTCGGCCGGGGCATGACGTCCACCGAAACTGGTCAACCCCACTTCGCGGAAGCGGCCGTTCCGAACAAACGCGACCTTTACAGGAAGAAACTCCCGTTGGAACGGGCGCGTCTGTACCCTAAAGGTCGCGTTTGTTCGGA
>JAUYJT010000032.1 GCA_030700225.1 Candidatus Nanopelagicales bacterium
CCGGTTCCCTCGGAGTTGCTCCAGGCGGAGGGAAGCGTAGTTGCGCAACTCCTGCTGATCCTGAGCCGCTTCCAGGAGCTGGCACTTCTTGCGGAAAGCCTTGACCAGATCCGGGCCGTACCTTGCCGCGAAGAAGTCCGCATCTCGATACAGGCGTTCAAGGTCTTGATCCTCGAAGGCAATTCGCACCACACTCCCCTTCACCCCTAGGGTGAAACCAGCGTAGCATGGGCCGGTCGATGGTGGGAAGAGATCGACCGTTGGAACGTCGACTTGCCCAGACCACCGCGACCGACGCGCTCTTCACGATCCAGTGGGCTGTCGCTTGATGGGGCTCGGCGGCATCCCGCGAGCCGACCGACTCGGAAGGCCGACAACGTCCCGCGCTTCCGAGTCAACTTCCGAGCTGTGGATCTCTTGGACCCTCTCGGCCATTGCAACCAGCGGCAGCCTAAGGTTTCATATGGACGCTATCAAACATTGCAATCAGCCGACCCTGTAGTCCACATTTGGCTGTTGTGAACGCTCACGCCCTCCATCCCCGTCTTGCCGTGTCGGCCTTGGCCGAGGCGCTGGCCGACGCGCCCGTGGTTCTGATCCACGGGCCGCGGCAGAGCGGCAAGACGACCCTCGCGCAAGGGATCGCAGGATCGAAGGGCTATGCCTACTTCAGTTTCGACGATGCCGTGGCTCTTGGCGCGGCCACAACCGATCCCGTGGGTTTCGTTGCCGACCTGCCCGAGCACACCATCCTCGACGAGGTGCAGCGGGTCCCCGCGCTCTTCACCGCCATCAAGGCCACCGTTGATCGGGGGCGCCGCCCCGGGCGATTCCTGCTCACGGGATCGGCGAACGTCCTGCTTGTCCCGAAGCTCGCCGATTCCCTGGCCGGGAGAATGGAGATCCTGCGGCTGCACCCGCTGGCCCAGTGCGAACTGGCCGGGCTCTCGCCGGGGTTTCTCGACGCGCTGTTCGAGGGCCGTTTCAAGGCGCGCAGCTACGGGCGGCTGGGGAAGGAACTGTCCGCGCGCATCGCGGCGGGCGGATACCCCGCCGCGCTGGCCCGGGCGACGCCGCGCCGGCGTGCAACCTGGTACCGCGACTACATCGAGACCCTGGTCCAGCGCGACGTGCGCGACCTGGCGCGGATCGCATCGCTCGATGCTCTCCCGCGCCTGCTTGCACTGGCGGCGGGCCAGACCGCTCGCCTGCTCAATGTAAGCGATCTCGCGGCGCCGTTTCAGTTGAGTCGCCCGACCATCAAGGACTATGTGGCCCTGCTGGAGCGGGTCTTCTTGCTCGAGCACCTGCCGCCGTGGCACAGTAACCGGCTGAGCCGCCTCATCAAGACGCCCAAGCTGCATCTTGGGGATACGGGGGTGGCGTGCGCCCTGCTTGGGCTCGACGCCGAGTCGCTGTCAGCGGATCGTGGCACCTTGGGGCAGTTGCTGGAGACCTTCGTGTTCCAGGAGCTGCGCCGACAGGCGAGCTGGCGCGACGACGACATCCGCTTCCATCACTTCCGCGACAAGGACGGCGCGGAAGTGGATCTGGTGCTGGAGCGTGGCGGACGTGAGTTGGCCGGGGTGGAGGTGAAGGCCGCTGCGACCGTGACGGCTGCGGATTTTCGCGGCTTGCGCAAGCTGCGGGATGCTGCGGGCTGGCGCTTTGTCGTCGGCGTGGTGTTGTACGACGGTGAGGCCAGCGTGGGCTTCGGCGAGGGGCTTTTCGCGGTGCCCATCCGCGCCCTGTGGGAGCTGACATGAGGGCGAGCAGGACCGACAACGAACAGGAACCCCGATGAGCCAGAGATACGCCAAGCTGAAAACCCTGCTGCAGGAGCTCTTTCAGCTCGACCAGCCCGACCTGGACTTCGGGCTCTACGGTGTCATGCACGCCAAGTGCGCCGAGGTGTCGCAGTTCCTCGACAAGGATTTGCTGCCGCAGGTGAAGGAAGCGTTCGGGCAATACAACCTGACTTCGGTCATTGGGGTTAGTGACTGAGTTGTGCGTGTTTCAGTGCGTCGAGGGTCGCTCGCTTGTCGGTGGTGATGGCGGGCGGGCGGGCGGGAAGGTCTGTTCGGTGCCGTTGATCGCGATGGTGGCTGAGCGCAGCGGCCGTAGTTGGCGCAGGACGTTGCGGATCGCGAGTCCGGTTCGGTTCTGGACCGGAGTCGCCGAATCCGAGTTCAGTCCTCACGTTGGCTGATGGGGGATGCGCTCGGAGTGCGCAAGCGCGAAGTGGGCCAGAGCCAGCCGACGACGGTGGGAGTGTCTGGCGGTGGGCGCAGGAGCACCGCGCGGCCTCTCCGGCGCCGCACGTGCCCGGACCTTGTCGAGGACGTCCTCGGGCAGCCGCACCGGCACGGCGGCGGTGAGCTTGGCTCGGCGGCGCACTGGCGAGCCCTGAGGGGTCTGGTTCTCAGGGGCGGCGCAGAAGGCGTGTTCCTGCTGGGGCGTCATCTCACTGGCGCTCATCGGTCCTCCTCGTATCGGCGGGCGAGGTGGTCAGCGGCCACGTAGCAGCCGATCGGCCGGCACTTGCCCGGGTCGGGGGCCGACCTGCCCGGGGGGAGCGTCAGAGCGCCTCGCGGGTCACCTTCGACAGAACGTGAGCGCGAGGTTCCACGGCCGCAGGCCCCACGTCGAGATAGCGGACATCATCGCCAGTGGCGCGAGAGCGATGGTCTCGGCCGAGGCGGGCACACTCAGGCTCTGACCCTCGCGACCGGGAACGATGTACGGATACCACAGGCCCGACCCACGAGGGGCGGGTGCGGTCTCGACCACGCTGACCAGGTCGTCGCCGTCGGACGCAACGATGGACAAGCAGTAGGGCTCGGTCGGCGAGTCCCAGCCGCCTTTCTCGACCACGAGGAACTCGTCGTTGGACAGGCAGTGGCGGATCGACTGCTCAAGCAGCCCCAGGACTTCGCCGTCCACAGACCCGGCGACCTCGCTGGCGGGGGAGAGCTGGAGAACCGAGCCTTCGAGCTGGAAGCTGCCGTCGTCGGCGGGCTTGGGGAATCGTGACGGAAGCATCAGCGTCCCCGTCTCCTCGACGAGCATCCCTACCTCACGGAACCGCCCCTCCTCCCGCAGGGTCCGCCCGATGATGCCGCGGCCCTGAATACTTGTCAGGAGGTCGGGTTCCGCCACAGACCAGAGTTGGGACGATCCAGAGTCCATCCAAGTGCGGACAAAGCCGCCGACTGCCAGGCTCAGCATGGCCGTCGTGGCGGTGTCGCCTTCCTTCAGCGGAAACTCCTGGTTCATCAGGCCCCCTGGGCTTGCCAAGCAGCCTACGGACAGGGGCCGACAAGCCCGCTTGTCGTCATCGCAGGCGCCTAGCCCTCTCCTAGACCTTGGGAACGTGCCCGCGCCCGTCCGGCAGAGGAAGCGCTTTTCCGTTCTCGGCGAGCACGAGTGCGACGAGATCGGGATCTGAGGTTGCCAGGGGAACACCCGCGGCCAGGGCGGTCGCCGCGGCGAAGCAGTCAGCCATGCTCACACAGCAGGAACGCTTGTCGTAGTGGCGCGCGCGCAGCCTTCCGGCTTCCAGGGCGGTGACTTCGCCTGCGTCGGGTATGGTCATGCCGCTGCGGACCAATAGCGCCAGTGCGACTTGGACGTCATCGGGGTCTTGGTGCCAGACCCGGACCATCTGGTCCATGATTTCAGCGGCGTTCACCGCCGCCAACAACGTTTGGCCGCGCAGAAGGTCTGCGACTTGATCGGACGCGGGTTCATCCCGCAGATATGCGATCACGGCGTACGCATCCACCAGGACGGTCATCGAACACCTCGACCGGAACCCTCGGCCGCTCGCTCGGTGGCGCGCACTTCATCACCGCTCGGGCCCGGACCCGCCATCGACCCTTTGATCGCGGAGGGGATGTCCGCCGGGATGGGTCGCACGATCGCGTAGTCGCCGCGATCGATGACCAGTACTGAGTCCGCGTGCCAACGCTTGCGCAGTGCGGCTGGCAACGACACCTGTCCGCTGCTGGTGATCTTCGCTTCGGTAGGTCCCATGCGACCATCTTACGTGAAGGCGCTATTGGAATATCAATCGCAGCGGCATCATATGTCGGCTCGCTGGATAAGACGCCGGTCTTGGCGGTTCCGTGACGCTGGCCCCCGCCTACTCCGCGTCGGTGGCGTCGGCTTCCGCAAGCCACGGATCATCTCGGGACTCGTATTCGTCGGACCACCCGCACTCGTAGCATGCCTTCGTCCCGCGCGAGAGGTAGATGCACGTCCGCAAAGGAGGTCGCGTGGGCCAGCCGCATCGTGGACACCGATCGGTGCCATCGGGGCGCGCAAAGCAGCCCCGTATCGGGAAACCACGCGCTCCTTGTCCGGCGAGACGGCTCCGGGCGGGCAAGCTCCAACGGCCCGACTCACTTCCGCCAGCGACGACAGGTATTCCCAGCGCACCTTGTCGTCGCCGAGGCAAGGCTCGGCGGGCGCAACTTCTCCAGAGTCGGCAGGACCTAGCAGCCGCCCGGTGTCACCTCGACGAAGGCCAACGCCGTCCCATTGGTCGCTGGGTGTTCTGCCCCCACAGTCCGCCGCATTTCGAACAGGAGCGACTCCATGCGCCCTGGTCGCCGGACGGCATCTGCCTGACAAGCTTGCCGCGCCGACGCTCGAAGTCGACTTCAACGGTCGTCATTTGCACGCTCCAGAATCAAGATCGTTCTCCCCGTTCTTCCCCGCTTCGGCTGGCTTCCGCGACTGTGCCCGGGTCGCCTCACTCGAGCGTGCAGTGCGGACTCTCGCCAGGACCGCGCTTCCTCTGACGGCGGCGTCGGATACTGCGCCCACCGAAGTAGATGCCAGCACCGACAGCACCGGCCGCCACGACGGGTGCGGCTACGAGGATGCCGACGCCAGCTGCCATTCTTCCACCGGCCAAGCCCCCGATCGCGGAAAGTCCGCTGATGATGCCCGCAGCGCTGACTCCCGGCGCCGCTGACTCCCGCCGCGCCCACTCGTAGAGCGAACCGCCCTCGCCAGATCGGACTACCCACACTCGACTCGTGTTCGCCTTTCGAAGCGGTACGTGTCGCACCTGGGGTTCGGACACGACTGCCACCACTGAGATCGTATGGCTCGTGGCAGACAACTGGGTGGACGAAGGACCCGCCACCGAGTGAGGCAGCCGGGCCCCAGTCGGGCGGCCGTCGGGCGGCCGTAACAATTCCAGTCTCGTTGTTCAGTTTCGCTATGTGTTCAGGTATGCTGAACAGGCTACAAAGCTGAACAGGAGCGCCTAATGCGGTCCGAAACAATGCGACAGGTCCTCGACCGGCTTGCCGCGTACGGCATCGAAACTGACGCAACCGCTGCGATGGCCAGCGCATTCGAGGGAGTGCCCGCTGCGGTTCGGCTACGGCGAAAGGGCTCGGAGCAGGAGTTCGTGCTGGCATACCTGCCGACGATGACACTCACTCATCGAAGCCTTCTCGGAATGCACGATCGGTGGACACACCCCATCCTTGTCGTCGGCGAGTACATCGGCGCACGAAGCTCCGCAGCCTATAGACAGGCTGGCATCCACTACCTTGATGCGGCTGGCAACGCCTACATCGAGTTCGCAGATGTCCTGATTGATGTCCGTGGGCGCCCGAGATCCAATCTGGTCGAGCAAAGGAATCCCGACGGAGCGGCCAACTTGTTCAGCCCGCGACGGGCACAGGTCATCTTCGGGTTGTTGGCCTGGCCGAACTTGTTGAACGCACCCGTGCGGGTGATCAGCAGGACAGCTGGGGTGTCCGTCGGCCAGGCGCAGTCAACAATGAAGCTGTTGGAACACACGGGGCACCTCCGTGACGGCGGTACTCACCGATGGCGCGAAGAGGGCACGCTCGTTGACCACTGGACGGCCGCCTACCCGACCGGCCTTGCGCCGACCCTTCGCATCAAAGACTTCGCGGGAGGCATCTCCGATGTACGCAGGCCCGAGGGCGATGATTCCCTGTTCGTCAGCGGCGAGGCCGCGATGACCGAATCCCTACGCCCGACCACCCTCACCCTGTACACGCAGGACTTGAACCCGAAACTGGCGGTGCTGAACCGCTGGCGCACGGACGGCCCGCCTAACATCTTCATACGCCGCAAGTTCTGGACGCAGCCCGGCGAGCAGGGGTCGGCGACACCTACGGACAAGTTCCGAAGTGTTCCGCCGTTGCTCATCTACGCCGACCTGATGGCCAGCGGCGACTCGCGGCAGCGCGAGGCCGCAGTGCAACTGAGGGGGCGAGATGCTGGACTTCGCGAAACTTAGCCAAGGCGACCTCGACGCCGATCGAACCCGCGACCTGAAGGCCGCCTGGTCACAAACGGATCTCGACTACCTGGCAAGCAGCTTCGGGCACGCGAACCTCCCGGCGAGTATCGGTTCGCGGCCATTCCATCCTGGCGCACCGGAACTGCGCGCGCCCGTTGGCGCTCCCGCCGCGGGGCGCCATGAGGAGGCCGTCAAGCAGCCTGAGCCGGGGGATAGGTGGGCCAGCGCCTCAACTCGCCCGTCACCTTCGGGATGAGCCCGTTCAAGTGGGTCCACGGCAGGACGCCGTCTTGATGCAGGCGACCAACCACCACGGCAGGACTGACGTTGTTCGCTTGAGCGGCCTCATGCACTTTCGCGGCGGAGATCGGGCGAGTCACCGTGATGGGCGGCAAGATCCACCCGGCAGCCCTTGAATTCGCCCTCGCCTCCAGTCCACCGGACCCTCCCGAAGCCAGGTCCAAGTCCAGCCGGAAGCCCTTGTCCACATGGCCCAGGCTCAAGTGAGCGAGCTCATGAGCCAAAGTGAAGACCTGGCTATCTAGCCGCCTCAGGCGTCCAGACAGCGCAACTACCGGCACACCGCGAACGATGAGCGCAGCGCCGTCGATTCGGCTCCCCTTGAATGCTTCGACGTGAACCAGCTGAATGCCGTGTCGGGCGAACGTCGCAGGTAGTTCCCGTAGGTCTTGGGGACTCCGCAGTATTTGGGCCAGGGAGGAACCCAGGGTTCCGGCCTCCACCCGCCAGTCGCGCACTCGGGTCGGCGGTGGCGAATGCTCAGCTGCCCTCACGCAGCAGGCCAGCCACGCGATCTGGACGGGTGTCGCGGCCTCACCGTGATTGTTCCGGCGAGCAGCAGCGAGCAGTGAGGGCTTTGCCTCAAGGTCTGGGATCCCAAGCAGCTCACAGACAGCTCGCTCTTGGGACTGAACCGATCCATTTGGGACGATCCCACGCTTGCGGAGCTCTGCCAGCGGCACCTTGGAACGCAGGCGCGCCCTACGCTCAACGTCGCTCAGTCGGGTCGAACCCGGTGCCCGACGGACGCGCGCGAGGTCGTAGTCGGCCTGCAACCGAAGCCAAGTGCTCGCGTTCGTTCCAGTCGCGGCAGCGATTTCGGAGGCCGTGTCCGGAGTGATGGACTTGCGGCCGTTGAGGATTTCCGAAACTGCCTGAATGGGTCGCCCGAGGATCTCGGCGAACTCCGTTACCGTCCACTCGCGGGCGTCGAGTTCGTCGCGAAGGAACTCCCAGGCGGGAAACACCTCGGCACGCTGCTCGGTGTCGCTGGTCATCTTCCCTCTCCTTCGCCCTGTCACCATCACCTAGTTCAGTGGTAGTCCACGATCTCTCGCACGATGACCACTACCCCGTCCTCAGACCGTTCGAATCGCAGGACCAGTCGCCATTGCGCGTTCAGCCGGATCGAATACTGCCCCTTCCGGTTCCCTCGGAGTTGCTCCAGGCGGAGGGAAGCGTAGTTGCGCAACTCCTGCTGATCCTGAGCCGCTTCCAGGAGCTGGCACTTCTTGCGGAAAGCCTTGACCAGATCCGGGCCGTACCTTGCCGCGAAGAAGTCCGC
>JAUYJT010000033.1 GCA_030700225.1 Candidatus Nanopelagicales bacterium
GACAGCCATCGGAGCCAGCTTCACGAACTGCGGACGCGCCCCAACCACGCTGATGACTCGCAAACCGCCTCCTGCCATCCGGGCTTGGACAGTCTACAAACCGGCGCCGCCGCTCCAGGCTCCGCGACGCCGCGTGAGGTAGCTTCGGATGGTCAATAGCGCTCGAGGATCTGCGGGGAGGTGCCTTGCCACACGTCATGGCCCCCCGGGGCGATCGGAGATTCCAGGGTCTTGAAGCGCACCCAGATTAGCTCGGCCCAAGGCGTACCAACGGCGCTGTTCCATGACATCTCATCCGGTGGGGGGCGATTCTGCCGGTCCGCGAGCATTGGTTAGCCTGGCGGGTCAGACGATTTGCGTGAGGGGCGAGATGCTGGGATCGAGAGTTGCGGCCGACGGCGAGCCGACGCGCGCGGCGGTGCTTCGCCGATGCTGACAGCGTTTCGACGGCTCGCCGTGTCGGCGTCGGGGCTGCGGAGGCGAGGAGGACAGGAACCAGGCGAGAAGCTGAATGGCCAGCCGACGCGTCGTAAACCTGCCGACAAGCTCGCCGCATCCAAGGTGGACGTTCGGAAACTTCGTCGGCGGCTCGCGCCGTTGGAGTCCATGTTGCAGCCGATCGCGAGCGTCGAGGGTCGTGGCCGAGCGAGTGGCGTGCTGCGCTACCGGCTGCAGTTGCCGCTCCCGCCCCCAGGGTCCGGGAGCCCGGAGCGTCTTTGGCTTCCAGAGCTGGTACTGCAGACGCACGCCAAGACCTACATTCCGCGGATACTGATCGAGAAGGGCCTGGCCCGCTACGAAGATCCGGCGCTGATCCATTTCATGTCTGTCTTGGATGAGGCCGGGGATGGGGCCTTTCTGGACATCGGCGCGAACATTGGACCTTATGCACTCCTGTGTGCCGCCCTCAACGGGCGGACAACCGTCGCGTTCGAGCCGACCCCCGAATTGGCTGTACTGCTTAGGGGAAGTGCGCTCGACAATGGTCTCGACATTCGGGTCGAATCGCTTGCCATTGGAGAAGCTGATGGACAGGCTTCGCTGCACCTGTCCGACGTGACCGACACATCATCATCGCTGAATCCCTCGTGGCGGCGCAGCCGCGCGAGTCTTTCGGTTCCCGTTCTGAGCGTCGACAGCTACTGCGCGCGCACCGACACGGTACCTGCCGTCTTGAAGATCGATACCGAGACCACGGAACCGGACGTTCTCAGGGGAGCGGTTGGCACGGTTGAGCGCCACCGCCCCTGGATCCTCTGCGAGGTTCTCGCTAGCCGCGGGAACGCTGGCGAGAAGGTCCAGGAAGTGGTTGCGGACTGGGGGTACACGTA
The DNA here is from genome assembly GCA_030700225.1 of Candidatus Nanopelagicales bacterium. Classification (NCBI taxonomy): domain Bacteria; kingdom Bacillati; phylum Actinomycetota; class Actinomycetes; order Candidatus Nanopelagicales; species Candidatus Nanopelagicales bacterium. The sequence continues at coordinate 1,332 of JAUYJT010000033.1, forward strand.
CTACCACTTGGCCCCAGACGCCGGGCTGATCGAGCGACCCGAGATTATTGGTGACCCGGAACACTTCATGTGGCTCCTGGCCCCCCGGCGACTCGATGAGTCGTACAGGAGCCGGTTCGAGGCCTGGCAGAGGGCCTTCGCGCAGACACAGCGCTAGATCGGCGAGGTTCGACTGACGCCTCTGTCGGTTGGCTCGAGGCCCAGGTCCCTGAGGGTTCCATCACAGGTGGCAACCGACTAGCACGGGCCTGCCCGGATGGCTCCGCGCCCAGTTGTCTGTGGCACGTAGTGACACCTCATCGGCGGCAACGATCCTCTTCCCCGGCCAGGTTCGCCTGACGGCACACCGCAGTCTACCGGCTGCCTGGGTACAGTGACTGCGGGCGATGCCGAAGATCGGACGTGGTTGTTGTGGCGGATCCAACTTTTCGCCGGACCTTGAAAAGGGTTGCCGCAAGCGCAGGTCGACCTCTAGTAGTGCATCTCGTCGAGAACAGCGTGGTCGTGGATTCCAGGGTTCTGAAGTGCGCCCAAGTGAGCCACAGCCAAGGCTTCCCGACGGTGATCCTGGGAGTGGGTCAGGGCCGCGACGCGATCACCTACGACGGAATCCCAGTTCTCAGGGTGCCCGTACTGACGCGCTTCAGAGATGTGGCGGCCGCTGCGGACCGCGCGCGTCGCCTCCGAGCCGACACCTTGGATGAGTGGTTCGCCTCACAAGAGTCAGCGGTTCTGAGCCCAGATCCGGCCACCCAACGACGCTGGTTCGGGCTCCGTCCCCGAAGCAGCCAGCCCGCCGCCAGAGTGACCCCTCCCCCAGCGGCCCAATCTGATGTGATCAGTCCTTGGTGGGTGCGCCTCCCGCACGTGGTCGACCACGAACTGGCATGGAACTCCGTTCTGCGCGTCCTGCGCCCGGACTTCATCCACGCCCATGACGTATTGCCCCTTCCAATCGCGGCCCACTACGCAGCTGCCCGGCGGAACCTGGGCGAACGAGTATGGGTGCTGTATGACGCGCATGAATGGCTCGCGGGGAAGGCTGCGGATTCTCCCGGAACGACTGCGAACACTCCAAGCGCCTGGGAATCCTTCTATGAGATTGAGCGGATCTACATCGCCTCCGCCGACGCTGTGATCACGGTCAGTGAACGGATGGCAGACCTGATCGCCGCAGATCACAGCCTTGGAGCGCGGCCGCGAGTAGTGCTCAATGCGCCGCCCCGCTCGCCTGACCCAGTGCCGTCATTGCGGGACGTCATCAAGGTCCCTGAAGCACCACTGATGGTCTACTCGGGGGCAACTGTGGCCAATCGCGCGATCGACACAGTCGTCGACGCTCTTCCTGGGCTGCCTGGGGTTCACCTCGCATTGGTCGTCGGGGCCCGAAGCCAAACCCTCGTCGGCGTACTGGCGAGGGCGCGGGAACTCCGCGTCGAGAATCGTATTCACTTGGCTGGCTACGTTCGCCCACAAGATGTGGTCGAGTACCTGCGCTCGGCAGATGTCGGCCTGATCCCACGCAAGTCACTCACGAGCCTTGACATGTCGCTACCTACGAAGCTGCGCGAGTACTTGGTGGCTGGGTTGCCGATCGTCGCCAGTGACAATCGCGAGATGGCCGACTTCATCGCCCGCACCGGAGTCGGTGAGGTCTTCCCCTCCGAGGATGTCGCCGGTTTCGTGGCCGCCGTGCGGGAAGTCCTCGCAGACCCTGCTGGATACCGGTCCGGGATCACTCAACAGCTCAAGGCCGAGCTCGAGTGGGATACCCAGGTACCTGTTCTGCGGGGCGTCTACAGCGAGATGTTGTCTGCGGCTCAGGCCGACGAAGGCGCAGGGGAAGCTCTCCCCCACCCCGGCGTAGCCGGGCAGGTGGTACCCCCAGAGCTGAGTGAGGTTTCCGAGCAGGTCCCCGATATCGCGAAACTCAGACGAGCAGGCGTTCACGTCGCCATCGGATCGGACAACCACGCGGGGCAGGCGTTCGCCTGGGCCGAGGCAGTCACGCGGAACCTGGGTGTCCCGGTAACTACGTTCGGTCGGCGCGCTCCCGTCCCGTCCAGACTGCCGCACTCATTCAGGATCTTCTCCGGTCGAGGAATCGGACAACGGGCTGGGTTCCTCCTTGATGTGCCGAGCCATGTGCTCGTCAATGGATTCCAGCCACTGTTCGGCCCATTGTTCGGTGCCGATCTGCGTGCTGAACTCCCGCGTCTACAGGAGTTGGGGTTTCGAGTTGCGCTCGCCGCCCACAGCAACGAGATCCGTGACCCGAAACGCCACATGGACCGGATCGAATTCTCGTACTTTCGCGATGCACCCGCAGACACAGTTGCTGAGCTCACGGGGGTGAGCGGTCGAAACCGAAGCCTCGCCGCCGAGGTCGATCTGCCGGTGTTCGTGAGTACCCCCGACCTGCTGCTGGACCTCCCCACTGCCTGTTGGCTGCCGCTGACCATCAACGTCCGCTCCTGGAAGGCCCAAGAACCGGCACTTCACCGGGACGTTCCCGTCGTTGTGCACCTCCCGAGCGTGTCAACGCCGCAGATCGAGGGCACTGCGGTCATTGACCAAGTCCTGCGTAATCTGGCGCGACTGGGGAGAATCGAGTACCGCCGCCCGAAGGTCGAGTCCCAGAGGGGCGTCAGGAAGCTAGTTGCCAATGCTGACATCGTCGTCGATCAAATTTTCTCGGGATCCTACGGGGTTCCAGCGATCAGAGCGATGGCCGCCGGCCGCCTGGTCGTTGGGTATGTAGCTGACGACGTCCGGTCCCTGATGCCTGAGCCGCCGCCCATCGTCGACGCAACGGCATCGAGATTCGCGACGGCGATGGAGCGGATCCTCTCGGATCGGGAGAACTTCCGGGGCCTGGCTGCCTCGGGGCCAACCTTCGCCTCGAAATGGCACGACGGGCGAGCGGCTGCAACAGCGTTGGATCCGTTCGTTTCGCTCCCGGCCTTGCGGTAGGCACATGACCACCAACCGGGGCGGTCCGGCCGATACCTTACGCGTCCAGCCTACTTCGCGACCGGACACGCTGAAACATCCCTTTCGCTCGGCGAAGCACTTTCGGCGAATGACCGGCCGTCGCGGCCTCCCGAGGCTTCGAGTGCAACTCGGCGCTCTGAACAGCGGACAAGTCTTTCCGGGTGCGAACTGAGGACTCGACAGCTACCTGAAGAGCGTCCGCTATCGCTGGGTCGTTGGCCTCCCAACAATACTCGCGTCTGATATCGGTCCTCATCGAGCGAGGGTGACGTGATGCAGCGACCTCAATGGCTCTTGCCAAGTCCGCGGGATCGCCATCTTGGAACACTCCCCCAAAGCCGTTGGAAACCAGGAATTCGCCTACAGAGGTCCCTGCGGGAGCGACCATGGGCATGTCAGCTGCGAGGCTTTCATATAGCTTGTTGGGCCGAGCGCACTTCAGATTCAAGGAGCGCTCCGGAGAGTAGAGGGCGCAGCTAACGTCCGCATCACGGATGTAGTCACTCACTTGAGCGGACGGCACGCTACCGAGTAAGTGCAGTCGGCTGCCGACACCGAGCTCCGCGGCCTTCCCGCGAAGGTCTGCTCCCATCGCTGCGGATATCGCACCGACGAAGGCGAAATGTAGGTTCGGTAGGTGACTGAGTGCTGCAACTCCTAGCCCAGGCTCGCGGTTCTCCACCACGCTGCCGACGTGCACAGCGACTAGAGCATCGTCAGCGACTCCAAGCGAGGATCGAAGCCGCCGCCGTGGGTACGGCTCCGGTCCGTCGGCCAGATTGGGGATCACCCGCATGTTCTCCACTCCGAACGCTGAGTACAAGGGGAGGAAGTCAGGCGTGACTACAAGGACAGCGTCAGCCTGTGGGATGAAATCCGACGCCAATGCTCGCCAAACTGATCGAAATACCTCCGGAACATAGTCCAGTTCATAGCCGATCTCATGGGAATCAAAGACCAACGGGAGGCCAGCCGCCTCCGCTGCCCACACCCCGGCCGGCAAGGCATTCAAGTCAGCTGCCCACACGACATCCACGTCACACTCGAGGATTCCCAAGGCGGCAGACACCCACCACCGATGGAGTCTGAGCGGGTTGTGACGAGGATCTTGCAGCGGATGCGGAATTCCACGAATCGCTTCAGAGACCAGACGGGCACTAGTGCTCTTGGAGCGACGAGTCAGCCTCTTGGTGAGGCTGTTCACCGGATCCCAATGCACGACCGGGACCGGCACAACACGGACCGCGCCGTTGTTGCCGGGCCAGCCCTGAGGGCCAGATTGATGAACGACGGCATGTACCTGGTGGCCCTGCCGAGTGAATGAACCGATCATCCGATCTGTACGAGGGCTCGGCTGCGGATACTCGACGATTCCGATTCTCACAGCGCTACTCTCTCAGAGCCAAGGCGCGACGGCGGGCGGGGGCTGGGCGCATCCAGACGATCCTCGCCACTACGAGCCGATGCCTCGGGTCGATCTAGTCCACGATCGGATCGACGCCAAGTTCCCGGAGTGTAGCGGTCACGCCCCGCGCGACCAGAACTGTCCTGCCAGGATGGCGCCGCCCCCATCTGTCCGCAGCGGGAACAGACGCCTCATTGGCCGCAACGACCGCGTCGACGTCAGGGATCGAGTTCTCACCCAAGCAGCGCATGGCCGACGACGCCAACAGCAGGGGGCGTGCCGTCAATTCGACCCTGTCGACAACCGCTTGTCCACCTCGGGAGCCGCGCCGCACTACCCCACCGAGCAGCCCGAACCGGTAGACCTCAGCGCCTCGCCGCAAGACCATTGCCAGTTGATGGCGAAGACGCTCCCAGGGGTGTTCCTGAAGGTAGTCCGCAAGCAACTCAATCCGGACCGCACGATCGAGGGCGACTTCCCGGGGCAGCATCCAGGTCGTCGGCACGTTGCACAACAGGGTCGTTTCGACACCGGCAGCAGCGAGTGCGTTCGCCAACTCAACCGTCCGCGCTCGTCGTGGCCCGAAGTTCATGATCAAGACCGACTTGGGTGGTGTCATGGTTTCCATCCCACCCTGGTGTAGACATCAACGAGTCGCTCTGCGATCGATGCCGGGGAGTATCGGCGGGAGCACTCGGCCGCGGCCAAGGCAGGCTGAAGCGTCGCGAGACGGTCTTGTAGTTGGCTCGCGCTGTGGGCCACCATCTCGGCATCGATATCAACGTCCAGAATCATCCCCGCGATCGGCTCCAGTTCTGAATCCAGGATCTCCTCGGGACCGCCCGATCGAGTGGCGATCACCGGGGTCCCGCATCCCAGGGCTTCGGCAACTACTACCCCGAACGTTTCACGACTGCTCAGGTGCACCAGCAGGTCGCTGTCCCGAATCACGCGAATGGCATCTTCCGGTGGCAGCCCTCCGAGGAACTCGACCCGGTCACCGATCGCGAGGTCCGTTGCCTTGCGGACTAGCCCGTCGGCCAGCTCCCCAGAACCCACGAAGGTCAGTGTGGCGTCCGGATGCGCCCGGCCGAAGACCTCGAATGCTTTCATCACCAGCTCAGGGCGTTTGCGCTCGATCAGGGCGCCGACACAGATCCAACGGCGCAGTGATTCCGGTGGCGTCTCTCTCGGGACGACTCCGGGCAGGGCGACCACATTGGGCAGAACCTCCATGTGATCGGCCCAGGGCATTCGACCTAGGATGTCTCGTCGCAGGCTTTCTCCGACGGTGATAAACACGTCGGCACGGAGCAGGGATTGCGCGTACACCGCCCGACCGACGGGCCTGCGCAGGATTCGCTGAATCCGCGAGTAATGCTCGGTTATCACAACCGGCGTCCGCGTCGGCGCCAGCCCGGCGACAGCGAATCCAGACAACGCGCCGACGTGTGCATGGACGAGTCGCCCCCAACCGCCGAGGCACCGCACCGCAGTTGCGGTCGCGTCCCGATGCAGCCGTGCCAACTCGGCGACGGGAACGCCGGACCGGCGAGGGACCGGGATCCGCACCAGTCGGGCTCCGCCGCCGAACGGGTCGCTCGTGGGACCCCAGTTGGCTCCGTTCCGTTCCAGCCATGCACGCCAGCGAGGCCGCAGCGGGCCGAAACGGGGCTTCGCCCCCAGAAGATCGCGCTCCTGCGTGTGTATGACGTCAACTTGGTATCCGGCGTCGGTCAGGGCCGCGACCTGCGACGCGACGAAGGCCCCTCCGAACGGGTGCTCGGGAGTCGGGTACCAGGGGGTGACGATGGTGAGATCAGCCGCAACCACGAGCGATCTCCCTCAGATCAGCCTCGAATGGCAGGATCGCCGACTCACGCGTGTACCCAGACGCCACGGCGGCTGCCCGGCGCCGCATCTCGGAAGTCAGGTTTGTGCGCGCGTTCGCCGCGCGCCGGAAGGCGTCCGCCACGTCCGACGCAGCCTGCGATGCCGCCGGGAACCACAAGGGATATTGGCGAAGCTCCTCGGCCGCCGCCAGGTTCGGGTCATGAATGGACACAATCGGCAGGCCGGTCGCCATGTACTCGTAGACTTTGCCCCCGGTAACGAACCTGCCGCCTCCCACTGCGAACACGAGCACATCGGCGTCCGCGTAGACCTTGCCGATGAGTGGCCGGGGCACCGGCCCGTGGTACTGGACTTGCCGGCCAGATCCCGACATCGCCTCGTCAACGACTCTGCGCTGCGTCGGGGTGAATCCCAGGTGGCCGTACAGGTCCAAAGTCCATCCCGCGGCGGCAGCGGAGCCTTCTGTCGCGGCCGACCATCCCCCGAACAACGACTCCAGTGGCATGGCATCGGTGAGCGTTCCCAGAAACCGGAAGCTGAGCACTCCGTCGCGGGTCGGCGCGTCATGGTTGAGGTCAGCGAGGAACTCCGGATCCCACCCATTGCGGACCACAGTCATCCTGTCGGCCGACTCCGGGTACCGCCTCGAATACTCATCGCGCAAGCCCTCGTTCACGTGCAGAACCCGTGCGGCTCCATGAATCGCCCAGCGTTCGGCCCTCATCGGCATGGACCTGGGGGCGAAGTTGTCGCGCTCGGTGAAGCTGTTGAAGGTCCACGGGTCGCGGTAGTCGATAACGTAAGGGCGGCGAATCACCTCGGCAGCCATCCGGGCGGCAATGAACCCGGAGAAAGGGTTGCCCGTAGCCAGGATCACATCTACCGGGGACCGCCTATGGATCTTCAGGATCTCGCGAAAAGCGGTGGGCACCCACGCCGAGTATCTCTCCCCCGTCGTCTTCCAAACCAACTTCTGCCTAGCCTTCGACCACAACTCCGGAAAACGCCGGTGCGTCCAGCTCATCCGCCGCAGATCCGTAGCCCAAACCCCCGTGTCGAACTCCGGTCGATGGATTGCCACTTCCGGCCGCACCGTGTCCTGGCTGAGCTCGTCAATTCCGGACGAAGCGTTCACTAAATAGTCGATCGGGGCGGTCACGACTGAGACCCGCCAACCGCGATCGGCTAGAACATTGGCGAATGCCCGCGGGCGGTGAGCGCCACTGGCCCGGCTGGGGGGGAAGAACAGCGCCAGGTATACGACGTGCATTTCCCTCCTCACGGCAACCCAGGAGGCCGAGCCATGACCCCTTCTAGCCCCATCACTGTAGGCGCGGGCTGAAGCAATCTCCTACTGCGGCACGCCAGACCCCGCCCCGCTCGGCGGGATCTGAGCCGCCTCCTCGAACTGCGGTTCAGCCCCTGACCGCCACCGTCTCGCCGCTGCTCGCCGCTTCGAGGACTGACTCGGCAACCTTCACCGTCAGCAGGCCTTGTGCCAGCGACACGATCCGGCTTGGATCCCCCAGGACCGCGTCCCGGAATGCCTCGTGCTCCGTGCGTAGCGGCTCGTGCTTCGGGAAGGAGTAGCGGATCATATCGCCTTCGGTCACGCCGCGGAATCCAGCGATCTGCGACCACTCCGTGGGCACGACGCCGTTGGCGTAGAAGGTCAGGTCCGCCGACAACGTGTCTGCCACGAAGGCGCCCTTGACCCCGGTGATCGTCGTGAGCCGTTCCTTCAGAGGAGACAACCAGTTGACCAGGTGGTTCGCCACGGTACCGTCGCGCAGAGTCCCGGTTATCGCCACGAGATCCTCGTGCGGTCTTCCGGAGCGGTGCGCGGCGCGAGCCGAGACCGATTCGTACGGCTGCTGGGTCACCCAGGCGGTCAGGTCGATGTCATGGGTTCCCAAGTCCTTGACAACGCCGACATCGGAGATGCGCGATGGGAACGGTCCAACCCGCCGCGTCGACACCTGATACACGTCACCCAGATCCCCATTGGCCAACCGTGTCCGCGCTTGCTGGAGCGCCGGGTTGTATCGCTCAATGTGACCAACTCCGCCGACCAATCCAGCGCCTGCGAAAGCGGCAGCGATCTCGCTGGCCTCCTCGGCAGTGGAAGCCAGCGGTTTCTCAATCAGCGCGCAAATACCGGCCTGGGCGAGTTGGAGGGCGACCTCGTGGTGGAACGCCGTCGGAACCGATACGACGCAGTAGTCGACACCCGCTGAGATGACCGCGTCCACGTCGGGCAGCAGCGACAGATCCCCACAAACGTTGTGTGGATCTCCACCCGCATCCGCGATGGCCACGAGCTCCACGCCATCCAGGGAGCGCAAGACGCGAGCGTGGTGGCGCCCCATCATGCCGATCCCGATCAACCCCGCCCGGAGCCGCGCCATCAGGAGCCTCCCCCCACCACTGCGTTGACACCGGCTGCGACTCGCTCCAGATCCGCCTGGCTGAGCGCTGGGTGAACAGGCAGCGAAACCACCTCAGAAGCTGCCTTCGCGGTCTGCGGCAAGTCAAGATCAAGGCCGAACGACTCAAGTGAGTGAACCGGCACCGGGTAGTACACGCCGCTGCCAACGCCCTGCTCGGCCAAAGCCGCCACGAAGTCGTCCCGATCGCGAACGCGAATCGTGTACTGGTGATAGACGTGTACCGCCCCAGGGGCCGCAGAGGGAGTCGCGACTCCGGACAGGTTCCGGTCAAGGAAGGCCGCGTTCGCCTGCCTCGCCGTCGTCCAGACCGGCAACTTGCCGAGCTGGACCCGGCCGATCGCCGCATGGATGTCAGTCATCCGGTTGTTCAGCCCCACGAGTTCGTTCCGATAGCGCTGCTCCATCCCCTGATTGCGCAGCAGGCGTACCTTCCGGGCAACCTCGGGGTCCGCCGACACCACCATCCCGCCTTCGGCCGAAGTCATGTTCTTCGTCGGGTAGAACGAGAATGCCGCCGCCGTCCCGAACGCGCCGACCGGAACGCCACCAAGCGACGCGGCGTGCGCCTGGGCAGCGTCCTCGATCACGGCTAGTCCGCGCTTCTCTGCGAGGCCGACGATGGCGGGCATGTCCGCCGGATGACCGTACAGATGGACAGGCATTATGGCCGCTGTGCGGGGGCCGATCGCCGCCCTGACCGCTTCGGGATCCATGCAGAAGTAGTCGGGTTCAATGTCCACGAACACCGGCCGTGCGCCCGTCAGGGCGACGGCGTTGGCGGTGGCGGCGAACGTGAACGACGGGACGATCACCTCATCGCCCCTGCCGATGCCGAGAGCCAGAAGTGACAGGTGCAACGCGGAAGTGCCGGAATTGACTGCCACGCACTCCCGACCAGCGACGATCTCCGCGAAGGCGGCTTCGAACGCCGCCACTTCGGGGCCCTGGGCCACCATCCCGGACCGCAGAACCGCGTCAACCGCGGCCCGCTCGTCCTCGCCGATGATCGGCCTCGCTGCGGGAATCATCCGCCCACCTCCTGAAGCGCGCCATCGCGCTCAACGAACTCATCGCCCGTCACCGGACAGCGCCAATGGCCGCCATCGGCCGCTTCTAGTTTGCGCCCCGCCGGACCGACCCAAGCGATTCGACGCGCGGGCACCCCAGCCACAACCGCGAAGTCGGGCACATCCCGGGTCACGACCGCTCCAGCGGCGACCATCGCCCAGCGCCCGATTCTCACCGGCGCTACGCACACAGCCCTCGCGCCCACCGACGCCCCCTCGGCAATGTCCACGCCCACGGCCAACCAGTCATCAGCGGACTTCAGGGAGCCGTCCGGGTTCACCGCGCGCGGATACTGATCATTGGTCAAGACCGCCGCCGGTCCGATGAAGACGCCCGGACCCAACCGCGCTGGCTCGTATACCAAGGCGTAGTTCTGGATCTTGCAGTTGTCCCCCACGACGACGCCGGTGCCTATGTACGCGCCACGTCCGATCATGCAGTCGCGCCCAACCTGCGCGTCTTCGCGAATCTGCGCCAAGTGCCAAACGCTGGTTCCATCGCCGACGCTCGCGGAATCTGCCACATCGGCGGAAGCAGTAACCTTCGCAGCCATGCCTGAAGTATCACGCATCTCCGGCGACAGCCCCGACGGGCTACTCGTCAGCGACGGGCGGGTGATGCCGATGCAACTCAACATGCGGCCGGCCGCTGGCACTCATAGGCTGCCGCAGTTGCCCAACTTGCAGGTCCCAGGCCTTCACTCCCCCGATGATTCCAGCGGAGTTCGGCACAACGAGAATTGACCCGCCCACCGCGAGAAGGTCCTCTTGCAGCACTTTGGACCCGTTTCCGCCGCCCAGGTACAGCCGATCCCATTCGAACATCGGACGAAGCCCGATTAGGACCTTCCGCACTCGCCGCGACCACGCCAGGTCACCCATCCGGTTGCGCGTAGCGTCCCCGATGTATGTGTCGTAGATCAGTCCTCGGCGAACCGGCGAACGCGACACCTCGAGATGCGGCAACAAACGACCGTCATCGAAGATGGCGCACCCAAGACCCGTGCCCAGAGTGAAGACAACCTCGAAGCCGAAGCCCGTAACCGCGCCGGCGCCGGCGACTTCCGCATCGTTCAGCACGATCGTCGGCAGTCCCAAAGTTTCCGCGATGTGCCTTTGTGCCTCGTAGTTACGCCACTCCTCGACAAGATCGGGCGCCACAGCCGTGTGCGGACCCCGTTTGGTCACGTAGTGGGGCGTCGAGATGACCCGGCCGTGGCGGATCATCCCCGGCATTCCTACGGTGGCCCGCTCGGCGCCGGGCAACTGAGCCGCTATCTGCGCGATCGTCTCGACGAAGGCGTCTGGCGGCAACGGATATGGGGTATCCACCCAGATCTGCTCGGCTGTCATCTGACCCAAGTCGTTGAGCACCGACCCTTTGATACCGGTGCCGCCGCAGTCGATTGTCAGGGTTAGGGCCACTGCCCCATCGTGCCGGAGTCGCCGCGGCAACGCGAGCGGGCCGGGTCAATGATGCGGTCGAGACGTGAGTAAGCTGCCCCAGGGCCTTACGAAGATGATCTGGAGGGGGCGATTGTGCGCCTATTCGTACCAGCGGAGACCCGCGATGGTGAGCGCCGCGTTGCTGTTGTCGCCGACGTTGTAGGCAAGCTGAGCCAACTCGGCCTCGATGTCGACGTCCAAACCGGAGCAGGATCCGCCGCACTGGCCAGCGACGATGCCTACCGGGAGGCGGGGGCTACGGTAATCGCCGACGCCGACGTCCAGTCCGCGTTTTCCCAAGCTGACATCGTCGCGACGGTCAGGCCGCTTCCCGCAGCGCAAGCATCGCTGGTGAAGTCCGGCGCGGTGTGCTTGTCCCTGCTCCAGCCGGGCCAAGACACCGAGACCATAGAGGCACTCGCCAAGCGCGGCGCCACGGCAATGTCATTCGACCTGATCCCGCGGATCTCGCGGGCGCAGTCGATGGACGCACTCACCTCCCAAGCCCTGGTCACTGGCTACCGCGCAACCCTGGTGGGAGCGGAGCTACTGCCGAAGTTCTTCCCGCTGTTCATGACCGCGGCGGGGACGATCCCTCCCGCGAAGGTCCTGGTCCTGGGAGCAGGCGTCGCCGGCTTGCAGGCGATCGCGACCGCCAAGAGGCTGGGCGCGAAAGTGTCCGCTTATGACGTTCGTCCAGCCAGTGCCGATGAGGTCAAGTCGATGGGCGGGACCTTCATCAACCTCGATCTTGAGACCGCGGCCGGCACTGGCGGATACGCCAAGGAGATGTCCCAGGACCGGGCCGCACGCCAGCAGGAGCTCCTGACGCCATACGTGGCCGGTTCCGACGTCGTGATCACCACGGCTGCCGTGCCCGGAAGGCGAGCGCCCTTGTTGCTGACCGAGCAGATGGTCGCCACGATGCGTCCTGGATCGGTTGTCATCGACCTAGCGAGCGAAAGCGGCGGCAACGTCGCCGGCTCCAAGCCCGGCGAGACGACCGACATCGGCGGCGTTCGGGTTTGGGGCGCGAAGGATGTGGCGAGTGACATGCCCGCGCATGCCTCCCGCATGTACGCGATGAATGTTCTGGCTGTGCTCGAACTCATCGTGTCGGAGGGTGCGTTGAACTTGGACCCCGAAGATGAAGTCGTCGCAGGGTCCGCCGTAGTCCTTGAAGGGGAAGTCGAGAATCCGGTGGCCCGCGAAGCGCTTGGCTTGCCGGAGAAGCCACCGGCCGAAGACGCAGCACCAGGCGTAGGAGGGAACTGAATTGACCACGGCGACAACTGTCCTGGCGTCCTCAGGAGGTGACGTCAGCGAATACAGCCAGATCGCGCTGCTGACAATCTTCATCCTGAGTATCTTCGTAGGATTCGAAGTCATCTCCAAGGTGTCCTCGATCCTCCACACCCCGCTGATGTCCGGCGCGAACGCGATTCACGGGATCGTTCTACTCGGCGCGATCTTGGTCACGGCCCCGGCGGAAGACCCGCTGACCCTCACCCTTGGGACGGTCGCGGTAGTGCTCGGCTCAATGAACCTAGTCGGCGGCTTCGTAGTCACCGACCGCATGCTCGAGATGTTCAAGAGCCGTGGCAAGGAACAAGCCAGCGCTGAGGGCGGCGACCTATGACTGAGATAATGCCGACCTGGGTTGACCTAGTAAACCTGGTAGCCGCGGTCCTGTTCATTCTCACCTTGAAGGGACTTTCGCACCCTCGAACCGCCCGCCGTGGGGTTCTTCTGGGCGCCTCCGCCGCGGTAATCGCCACCGTCGTGGTGTTCTTCGCTGGCATACCGCTTCGTAACCTGGGACTGATCCTCGCGGCGATTGTCGTCGGCAGCGTCGTCGGCGCGTATGCGGCCAGGAAAGTCAAGATGACCCAGATGCCACAAATGGTGGCACTGTTCAACGGTGTCGGTGGCGGTTCGGCCGCGCTGGTGTCGGTGATCGAGTACATGGAGAACGCCACTGAAGACAGGATCTCGCTAACCGCGACCGTGTTCACCGTGGTTGTCGGATCGACGTCGTTCACCGGTTCAATGGTCACGTTCCTGAAGCTGCAGGAACTCATCACTACGCGTCCCGTAGTGATTTTCGCCGGCAAGTACATAACGTCGCTGGTGGCAGCCGCCGTAGTTGTCGGAGCGGTCTGGCTCGTCATCGCACCTCAGACCTGGTTGCTGGTCGCGCTGCTCGCACTGTCGTTGGTGTTCGGTGTGCTGTTCGTTCTCCCGGTCGGGGGCGCGGACGTACCAATCGTCATCTCCTTGTTGAACGCGTTCACCGGGCTCGCAGTCGCGGCCAGCGGTTACGTGCTCGGCAACGTCCTGCTCATCGTCGCCGGAACCCTAGTGGGAGCAGCCGGAACGCTGCTGACCAAGCTGATGGCGGACGGCATGGGCCGCCCGATCTCCAACACGCTGTTCGGGGCGTTCAACGCGTCGGCGTCGGCAGCCGCAGGAGGCGGCGTTGCTCGGCCCGTTCGCTCGGGCACGGCGCAAGACGTCGCTATCATGCTGAGTTTCGCCAGCAAGGTGATTCTGGTCCCCGGCTACGGACTCGCCGTGGCTCAGGCTCAGGGGACGCTCCGGGAACTGGCCGATGTCCTGGCGGCCAAGGGCATCGACGTCGACTACGCGATCCACCCCGTCGCCGGCCGCATGCCGGGACACATGAACGTGTTGCTGGCCGAGGCCAATGTGCCATACGAACAGCTCAAGGAGATGGACGAGGTCAACCCCGAGTTCGGGATCGCCGATGTCGCGCTGGTCGTTGGTGCCAACGATGTGGTGAACCCAGCCGCGAAGAGCGATCCGACGGCGCCCATCTACGGAATGCCGATCCTGGACGTCCAGGCAGCCAGGCAGATCGTGTTCCTGAAGCGTTCCATGCGGCCTGGCTTCGCGGGTATCGAGAACGAGCTTTTGTTCGACCCGAAGACCACGATGCTCTTCGGCGACGCCAAGGATTCGCTGGCCAAAGTAGTCACGGCGGTGAAGTCCCTGTAGCTCGCCGCCAGTCCATCCCGATGTGATTAGCGAGTCAGCTAGCCTGCCCCACTTCCATCCGCGCGCCGTTGGTGTCAGAATTCAATGGCTTGCGACCAGTGGGGAGGGGCGATGGACGAGTCCGGTGTGGATTTCGCGTTCGTCGCGACCAGCGAGGACGGCAACTGGGTCGTGACTCAAGTACTGCCGCCCGCAGCTGACTCGTTGGACGAACTCATCTCTTGCGCGCGGCAGCGTCAGGGGGAGTTCGGTGCCCTGGCGTTCGTCTCGGTAGCCGATGAGTTCTTCGTGGCCATCCGCCTTCAGGGCTCGCGCACGCGCATTCTGCTCTCCGACGCCAACGCGATCTTCGACTGGCCCATCGCTGAGGACGCCGCGGAATTGCTTGGCCTTGAGATCGACGATGACGAAGACCTTCCGGATGTTGAACCGGCTGGAGACCTCAAGCTGTTCGCCGATCTTGGGCTATCCGCCCCCGATCTGGACCTGCTGTGCGCCGACCCGGAGCTGTATCCGTCCGAGCAGATAGGCGCCATCTCGGCCAAGCTCGGCTTTGGTGAGGACTTCAGCGATTTGTCCAGGGCCATGTCGGCCTGACGTGACTGGCCTGCCGCAAGACGATGCGTGGATGGTTCGAGCCATCGCTGAGTGCACTTCGCTCTGCGGCCCTGACGACATCCCGGTGGCAGCGCTGGTCGTGTCCGCTGAGGGCGCGCTCCTGGCGGTGGCTGGGAACCGCCGGGAAGCTGACACCGACCCAACCGCACACGCCGAAGTCCTGGCCTTGCGGGCCGCCGCGGCGCACGCCGGGTCTTGGCGCCTGCTAGGGGCGACTTTGTACGTGACGCTGGAGCCCTGCCCCATGTGCGCTGGCGCTGCCGTCAATGCGCGCGTGAGCCGCATCGTGTTCGGGGCCTGGAACCCCGACTATGGCGCGTGCGGATCAATGTGGGACCTGCCGCGCGACCGCCGTCTGTCCCACCGATGCGAGGTCCTGGGCGGCATCAGGGAGAGTGAGTGCTCTGAGCTGGTCAGGCAGTTCTTCACCCCCCGACGGGCAGGCACCTAGCGTCGGCGGGCAAGCAACCAACTTCTTGGCTCCTCTGGCGATCGACCGGCCGCCGCGAGACTCCAAAGTGCACCACCGCCTGTATCCTCACCCTTGGTGGCGTGTCCGAGCGGCCAAAGGAGCACGCCTCGAAAGCGTGTGTGGGGGCAACTCCACCGTGGGTTCGAATCCCACCGCCACCGCTGATGTGATGTCTTCCGAATATGCCCGGAATGGGGGTACCCCCTCTGGGGGAGTCGTTACCCGCCTCAGGCCCAGCGGAGGATGCGGGATTCGAACCCGCGAGGGGCAAAACCCCAACACGCTTTCCAAGCGTGCGCCATAGGCCTCTAGGCGAATCCTCCGCGCAAAGGCTACGTGAGTCCAGCCGTCTCGGCGTTCACTGGGCAGACCGGCCAGACAGCGCCCCGAGGCCGCGGGGCCGGGCAGCTGCCCACGAAGGCCGCTCAAGGCCCGGCACCCGCCGCGCCAGATCCGCGCCGGTGCGTACACTGGCTCGGACCCCTCGCGCGGCGTCACCCCGCCGAACTCCCCCAGGGCCGGAAGGCAGCAAGGGCAAGCGGGCTCTGCCGGGTGCGCGGGGGGTCGCTTCAAGCCCCAATCGCCGTCGTCGGATGCCCGGCGTAGGGTGACGCCATGTCCTTAGATCCAGCCCCCCGGTATCGCCCGGCTCTGTACAGGATCTACCGCCCGGCGCTGCTGAGCGAAGTGATCGGGCAGGAACACGTCACGGGGCCGCTCGGCCGGGCGCTGGAGTCCGGCCAGCTCCACCATGCGTTCCTGTTCAGCGGACCACGGGGTTGCGGCAAGACTTCGACGGCCAGGATCTTGGCGCGTTCGATGCTGTGCGAGCGGGGACCGACGCCTGACCCCTGCGGGGAGTGCCAGTTCTGCGTCGCACTTGCCCCGAACGGCCCTGGCTTGATCGACGTCATCGAGCTTGACGCCGCGAGCCACGGCGGAGTCGACGACACGCGCGACCTGCGCGAGCGAGCCGCCTTCGTGCCAGCTCAGGCGCGGTTCAAGGTGTACATCATCGACGAAGCCCACATGGTCACCAAAGACGGCTTCAACGCACTTCTGAAGCTCATCGAAGAGCCACCGGACCACCTCAAGTTCATCTTCGCGACCACAGAGGTGGAGAAGGTAATCCCGACGATCCGGTCGCGCACGTTCAACTACGCCTTCCGGCTCGTCTCGGACCGGGAGATCCAGGAGAACCTGGCGATGATCTGCGACGCCGAGTCGGTGGAGTACGACGCTGGAGCTCTGATGCTGATCGCCAGAGCCGGAGGCGGCAGCGTCCGAGACGCCCAGAGCATCCTCGGCCAGTTGATCGCCGGGGCCTCCGGGAAGCCGCTACTTCAGTCGGAAGTCGCCGAGCAGCTAGGCGTCACTGACGAGGCACTGCTGGACGCGGTCGTTGAATGCCTGGCTGATCAGGACGGAGCTGGGCTCTTCGCCGTGATTGACAAAGTCATCAGTTCCGGCCACGACGTGAGACGTTTCGTCACGGATCTGCTCCACCGGTTCCGGGACTTGCTGGTTCTTTGCCACGCCGGCTCCAATCCGGACTTGTTGGACGTGAGCAACGACCGTCTCGACACGTTGTCACACCAGGCAGGCCGCTTCTCACAGCAGGAGCTGTCGTGGCTATGCGATCAGGTCAACCAGGGGCTGAGCCACGTGAAGGGCAGCACTTCACCGAGGCTTCAGCTGGAGATCCTCGCGGCCAAGCTGCTGCTGCCGGCCGCGGCGGGAGATGACGCGTTGGCCTCCCGAGTCGCTACGGTCGAGCGCCGACTGGCGGCCTTGGGCAGCGGTGCCATCCACGTCACACCGGCTTCGGCGGCCCCTCCGACTGTTGCGGCTCCGCCCTCAGTAGCCCCGTCTGCGCCGTCTGCGGTGGGCCCTCCGGCTTCGGCGGCCCCACCAGCAAGGGGCGCGCGTGAGTCAGCCGGACCTCCGCCGCCACCCCGCCTCACGACCGTGCGCGAAGCCCGAACTCCCCAGGAAGAGCCAGAGCCATCCGAGGCCCCGACCGCAGCATCCTCCGCCGAACTCTCGGTTGAGTCTGTGCGGCGGATCTGGCAAGAACTCATGCAGCAAGTCGCAACCTCAAGTCGAGTTGCCGCGGCGATGTGGGAGGGCTCTGAGCCGGTGGCTATCGAGGACGGTCACCTCGTCGTGAGGGTGCCTACCGCCGGTCACGCGGCGTCGATCAGGCAGAGCAATCGGGATGGACAACTCCGGACCTTGCTGATCACGAACTTCGAGATTGACTTGGTTGTGCGAGCAGCCGCAGCAGACTCGGAGGCTGACGCCCCCGCCGACGGGGACCCTGATCTGCCAGCGTCCGACCTTGGCGGGGTGGACCTGGCCGTACGGGAGCTTGGCGCAACCAAGGTGAGCGAGACCAGGAGCCGCTGATGTACGAAGGGGCTCTGGCCGATCTCATCGAGGAACTGGGGAGATTGCCAGGCGTCGGGCCGAAGGGCGCCCAGAGGATCGCCTTCTACGTCCTGGACGCCGACCCAACTGATGTGGCTCGTCTGGCGGAAACTCTGCGCACCGTCAAGGAGCGAGTTCGGTTCTGCACGATCTGCGGCAACGTCACCGAATCGGATAGCTGCCGGATTTGCGTCGACCCTGGACGCGATCAATCCTGCCTGTGTGTCGTGGAAGAGAGCAAGGACGTTGTAGCCGTGGAGCGCACGCGCGAGTTCCACGGCAGGTACCACGTCCTGGGTGGAGCGATCAGTCCCATCGACGGTATAGGGCCCGGCGATCTGCGAATACAGGAACTTCTTCAGCGCCTAGCTGACGGGACCGTCAAAGAGGTAATCATCGCGACTGACCCAAACCTTGAGGGTGAGGCCACTGCCACATACCTCAGCCGTCTGCTGAGCGACGTAGGCGTGGCCGTGAGCCGCCTTGCCAGCGGCCTTCCAGTCGGCGGTGATCTTGAGTACGCAGACGAGATCACGCTCGGCCGAGCATTCGAGGGCCGCCGCCGCCTCTGAAGAAGCGGCCGTTCCCGCCAAACGCGACCGTTACGCAAAGAAACACTCGTTGTAACGGTCGCGTCTGTACCCAAACATTCGCCTTTGTCGGAAGCGGCCGTTTCGGCGGCGGGCGGGCGGGCGGACGCCGAAGCCCCAGGGCGGCCCTATGCTTGACGTGCTTCGCAGTTCCTTCAGGAGGGGTCAGTGGCTCTCGTCGTTCAGAAATTCGGCGGCTCCTCCGTCGGGGACGCCGAAGCCATCCGCAGAGTCGCCCGTCGGATTGTCGACACTTGCGACGCCGGCAACCAGGTCATCGTCGTGGTTTCCGCCATGGGTGACAGCACAGACGATCTCACGGACCTCGCCATGCGCGTGTCACCCAACCCACCGGGACGTGAACTCGACATGTTGCTCACGGCGGGCGAACGCATATCGATGGCACTGCTGGCCATGGCCATCCACGACAACGGGCGGGAAGCGCGCTCGTACACGGGGTCCCAGGCTGGACTGCTAACAACCTCCACGCACGGCAGGGCCCGGATCATCGACGTGACCCCAGGCAGGATTCAGAGCGCCCTCGACGACGGCGCGATACCGATCGTCGCGGGCTTCCAGGGCGTCAGCCAGGACACCAAGGACGTAACCACGCTTGGGCGGGGCGGCTCGGACACGACCGCCGTGGCACTGGCAGCGGCCTTGTCCGCGGATGTGTGCGAGATCTACACGGACGTTGACGGGGTCTTCACGGCTGACCCGCGGCTGGTCCCCAAGGCGAGGATGGTTCGCCGGATCGCATATGAGGACATGCTCGAACTAGCCGCGGTCGGCACCAAGGTCTTGCACGTGCGCTGCGTCGAGTACGCCCGCAGAGTCGGCATACCCATCCACGTAAGGTCCAGCTTCTCCAACACCTCGGGCACATGGGTTGTGCCGGACCCAACCGAAGGAGGAAAAGTGGAGCAACCCACCATCTCGGGAGTCGCCTCAGACCTGAACGAGGCCAAGATAACTGTGCTTGGCGTCGTCGATGAGCCGGGCAAGGCGGCCGGGATCTTCCAATCCGTAGCTGGCGCTCACGTGAATATCGACATGATCGTCCAGAACGTATCCGCGGCCACGACGGGACGCACGGACGTGACGTTCACGTGTGCCAAGGAAGACATCGCCAGAGCCGTCGACTCCTTGGAGGATTCGAAGCATCTCATCGGGTTCGACAGCCTTGTCAGCGACAAGGACATCGCGAAGATCTCCCTCGTAGGAGCGGGAATGCGCTCCCATCCCGGTGTTAGCGCGACGTTCTTCTCCGCGTTGGCGGATCAGGGGATCAACATCGAGATGATCTCAACCTCAGAGATCCGGATCTCCGTCGTGATTCGAGCACAGGATGCCTCGCGCGCACTGCGGGCCGTCCACACCGCCTTCGGGCTCGACGCCGAAGGCGAAGCCGTCGTATACGCCGGAACTGGACGCTGAGGAACCAGATGGCCAAACCGACTCTCGCAGTTGTAGGTGCCACCGGGGCCGTCGGCACGGTGATGCTCGAGCTTCTGTCCACCCGGCCTGACGTCTGGGGCGAGATCCGACTGATCGCCTCGCAGCGCAGCGCGGGCAAGTCGCTAACGGTTCGCGGGTCCGACGTGCGGGTCCTCGCGCTGAGTCCGGAGGTATTCGACGACGTCGACGTAGCGATGTTCGACGTCCCGGACGACGTCTCGGCCCAGTGGGCTCCGATCGCCGCAGCTCACGGAGCGGTCGTGGTCGACAACTCCGCCGCGTTCCGGATGGACCCCCGTGTGCCTCTGGTAGTGCCCGAGGTCAACGCGGCGGCAGCGAGCGACAGACCTCTGGGGATCATCGCCAACCCCAACTGCACGACGCTTTCCATGATCGTCGCGTTAGGCGTGTTGCACCGCCGCTGGGGACTCACACAGGTAATAGTCGCTTCCTACCAAGCCGCCTCCGGCGCTGGTCAAGCGGGCATCGATGAACTGCGCGCCCAAGCGTCAATCCTGGGCCTGGCGCCCCACGTCGGCGAATCGACCGGGGACGTGCGTGAAGCTCTCGCCGCGGCAGGAGCCCCCGTGTGTGTGGCGTTTCCCGCTCCATTGGCGTTCAACGTCATTCCGTGGGCGGGATCGCTGAAGGACGGCGGCTGGACGTCGGAGGAGTTGAAGGTGCGCAACGAGTCGCGCAAGATCCTCGGACTGCCGGAACTGAGAGTCTCGGCGACTTGCGTGCGTGTCCCAGTGATCACGACGCACTCGCTGGCACTCCACGCCCGGTTCGCTGAGCCCGTCGATGCGAATGTGGCCCGCGAATTGTTCGCGGCAGCCGATGGCATCGAGGTGCTGGACGATCCGCGGGCGCGCGTGTTCCCCACCCCTGCGGACGTCGTGGGTACTGACCCCACCTGGGTCGGCCGGATCCGCCAAGCGCCCGACTTCCCGGAGGCCCTGGACTTCTTCGTGTGCGGAGACAATCTGCGCAAAGGCGCAGCACTCAACACTGCCCAGATCGCCGAGCTAGTCGCAACCGAGCTCACCTGAGCGTGACTCATCGCGAGAGTCGGGGTGGCGGGATTCGAACCCACGGCCTCTTCGTCCCGAACGAAGCGCGCTACCAAGCTGCGCCACACCCCGCGCAAGCCGCATTAGCCTACTCCGAACTCACCCCCGGCGAGGAATCAGTGTCAGCAGAGTCGCCTCTGGCGGGCAGTTGAAGCGAATCGGAGCGTAAGGCGATTGGCCAATCCCGGCCGACACATGCAACCACGCATGCTGCCCGGAGCCGTCGACGGCGGAGTAGTCGCTCAAGCCCCGCGCCCGCTTCCGGCCGACGTCGCAGTTGGTCACGATGGGGCCGAGCCACGGGACGCGTAGCTGGCCGCCGTGCGTGTGTCCGGCGAGTATCAAGTCGGCCCCATCCACAACCATCTCGTCCAGCACCCTCCTGTAGGGCGCGTGGGTCACCCCGAGCCTCACGTCCACTCCGTCCGGGAACGGCCCCGCTACCAAG
>JAUYJT010000034.1 GCA_030700225.1 Candidatus Nanopelagicales bacterium
AACAGCTTCAGACAGAGACCCCCCCCCAGCGGAATCGGGACCATCAAGATCGGGCTGCCCATCCTCAGCGGCGGCCGGCGAAGACACGCCCACGCCAGCAGCAGGCGGCGCCGACAACAAGCCCACGACCAAAGCCCCACCAACCGCGGCCATCAACCACGGCAAACCGCCCCACCGGGCCTGACTGGACATCCTGAACCTCCCCGTAACCACGACACACCAACACCGCGAGTGCCAATCAGAACACGACCAGTCAGGGCACTGTCAAGCGATTCACCCACATCCGCACCGAATTGGAACAGCGCTCCGCCAACGAAACGGCGTGTCCCCCACCGCCCCCACCGTCGCGGCAGTGGCTAGGTTCACGTTCGCCAGATCAGCGGAGCGGACCCTGGACGCGTCAACGGCTGACTTCGGATCTGCGGCGTTCTCGCCTTCGCGATCTCCAACAGTCGTTATAGGTAGACACGCCACCTAACACAGAAGTGCCTATTCCGTTATAGGTTAGCCCCGTGGATCTAACTAGGTTTGTGGCTCCGGAGTGGGGTCGTCCCGTCACGGTTCGCGGTGTTGCCCCATACGTGGCCTTCCTTCCTGAGCCACTGCCAAGGGAGCTGACCCTGGACGCCTCCACGGTAATGAAGCTCTCCGAATCTGACGCGGCTCTGGGAAGGCTCGCAGGGGCTGGCCGACTCCTGCCCAACCCCCATCTGCTTGTCAACGCCTACATCACTCGCGAGGCAGTCGCGAGTTCTCGCATCGAAGGAACCCAGGCGTCCGTGACCGAGGTGTTCGAGGCGACCGTGACGGGAGAGCCGAAGCGAGACGACATCCGAGAAGTGGACAACTACGTCAGAGCCCTCCGGCACGGCATCAGTAGGCTCGAAGGCGGGTTCCCCTTGGCACTGCGCTTGATCAAGGAGATGCACAGCATCCTCATGGAGGGCGTCCGTGGACAGGAGCGGACTCCAGGAGAGTTCCGGCGCAGCCAAAACTGGATCTCCTCGCCGGACAACACCCTAAGGAATGCCCGGTTTGTCCCTCCGCCCATGGATCATGTCGCCGACGCCTTGACGGACTGGGAACGCTACGTCAATGACGAGGACCCGAAGCTACCGCTCCTGATACGTTGTGCGCTTCTGCATTACCAGTTCGAGACGATCCACCCGTTCCTGGATGGGAATGGGAGGCTCGGACGGTTGTTCGTGGTCCTGTACCTCAACGAGCGGGGTCGTCTGCCCGCGCCTCTCCTCTACGTTTCCAACTACTTCGATGAGCGCAAGTCTGAGTACTACGACCGGCTGGAGTATGTACGCGAGCGTGGAGAGATCCGCGAGTGGCTGCTGTTCTTCCTCGACGCGATCGCAGTCCAAGCCAAGGATGCGTTCACACGATCCGAGCTCCTCTCGGACTATCGGGAATCGTGTCGCGAGGCTTTGTCCGGTTCCCGAAGCCGCGCGATTGAAGTTGTGGACCTGTTGCTGGCCCACCCAATACTCACGGTCCGCTATGTGCAGGATCATCTCGGCGTGAGCCAGCCCGGAGCCAGCAAGCTGCTAAGGCAGCTGAAGGACTTGGGCATCCTCTCGGAGGTCGGTACCGGCGCCGGGAGGAGACACCGCTGGGTGGCCACTAGAGTGCTTGAGGCGTTGGACCCCGAGCTGCCCCAATCCCCGTAGGGCCGCGGCAGAGCGGTAGAGCCCTACCCGTCCGAGTCGGGGAGTTTGGCGTACATGCTCCGCAGCGAGTCGAGTAGGTCTGATCCTCCGAGCGATGGACCGGGTGTCGGCAGTTGTCGCAACAGGAAGTCCTCGGGTAGACGGTCATGTACCGGCGGCGGGGGAATCACTCCCGCGCTCCAGAAAGCGGCCGCGTCGACTGTGCCCGCGGACCCGGTGACGTGGGCGGGCTCAGTCGACCCGATCTCGGGGTCCAGCCCTGGCAAGGCTGCCAGCGCCATCGCGGCCCCGATGGTTCGGGTATCGGTCGCGGAACCGGCTGCGGGGCCAGCGACCTCATCGGGAGCGACTGTGGGGCCATCGCCGCGAAGCTCACGTATCCGAGCCAGCAACGAAGTGCGCTCCCGGCCCCGCCACTGCAGGATCCGGAACGGATCTTCGTCGAAGCTCTCCGCCAGCAGGTAAAAGGTCGCAGCCAGATGCTTGCACGGGACTTCCCAATCGGGGCACGAGCAGCTCATCGATAGATCCGAGGCGCTCCCAGGGAACAACGGCGCGCCCGCCTCGGCAAGAACATCTTCCAGCTCGGGCGGGAACTGTCCGGCCAACAGGTGAGCGCTGTGAATCGCCTGCTCCGCGAGCACCACCTCGACCTTGGTCCACACGAGTTCACTGAATGGCGCCAGTTGGATCCGCGCCTGGTACGGGGTCCTGCGCGAACCCTGAACCTGTGCGGTCACCGAACCCGCGTCGATACGCATGTTGATTACTTGACCCCGCCGCGCGTAGGCCTTCCCCCTCGTGAGCCGGGAACCCAGGGCGAACGACTCAAGCACATCTATGAAGCGCCTCGACCACCAGTGCTCGCCGATGTCCCCTCGAGCGCTGCGGGCCGTAAGCCCGCCTTTGACATCTCGGGGCCGTGCTGGCGGCGGAAAGCCCCCGGCCCAATCCCGGGGACCGCGCGGAGTGCGACCTCTGCCCGTGCTCATTCGACCACCGCACCAGGCTCCAGGCGCACGAGTTCGCGCAGCTGTGCGGTCGACAGTTCGGTGAGCCACCCCTCGCCCGTGCCGACAATGCTGGCGGCCAGGCCCCGCTTGTCCTGAATCATCGCGGCGATCTTCTCCTCCAACGTCCCGGCGCACACGAACTTGCGCACTTGGACGGATCGAGTCTGCCCGATCCGGAACGCCCGATCGGTGGCTTGGTCCTCCACCGCCGGATTCCACCACCGGTCGACGTGGATCACATGGTTCGCCGCGGTCAGGGTCAGCCCGGTGCCACCGGCTTTCAGCGACAGCACCATCAGCGGTGGGCGGTCGCGGCCATCGCCCTGGAAGCGGGCGACCATGGCGTCTCGTTCGGGTCGACCCACCCCTCCGTGCAGGAAAGCCACCTCCCTACCGAAGCGGGCGGTCAGGTGGCCGCGCACCATGGCGCCGAACTCCGCGTACTGGCTGAAGATGATCGCCTGCTCCCCGGCGGCGAGGACCTCGTCCAGGGTCTCCTCAAGGCGGGCGAGCTTGCCCGACCTTCCGGCCACGCGGCTGCCGTCGCGCAGGAACTGCGCCGGGTGGTTGCATACCTGCTTCAGCTTGGTCATTGTCGCCAGCACCAGACCCCGCCGCTGCATCCCCTCCTTCTTGTCGATCTGCTCAAGCATGTCGGCGACCACCCCCTGGTACAGGGCTGCCTGCTCGCCTGTCAGCGAGCACACGACCTCCATCTCCAGCTTCTCCGGCAAGTCCGTGATGATCGACCGGTCCGTCTTGAGTCGCCGCAGGACGAAAGGCTGGGTCAACGCGCGCAATCGTCGACCGGCCTCGGCGTCGCCGTGCTTCTCGATGGGGGTGGCGAACCGGTTCTTGAAATCGCTCGCGTTTCCCAGGAGCCTCGGGTTCGCGAACTCCATCAGCGACCACAGGTCCGCGAGTCGATTCTCCACCGGCGTACCAGTGACGGCGATCCTGTTCGAGGCGGGCATCGAGCGCGCGGCGGCCGCTGCTTTCGTCGCCGCGTTCTTGACGGCCTGCGCTTCGTCCAACACAATGCGGCGCCAACCGATTTCACGCAGCGCGGCCGCGTCCCGGGCAAGCAGCGAGTAGGTCGTCACCACCAGATCGGACTGCGCGACCGCCTGTTCGAACGCCTCGCCCCTGGAACGCTCGGCTCCATGGTGGACATGAACCCGCAAGTCAGGTGTGAACCGGGCGGCTTCACGCTCCCAGTTACCCACCAGCGACATTGGACACACGAGCAGCGTCGGGAGTGCTCGACCGGCCACGTCGGCATCGGCGGCCCGGTTACCCTCGCGGGGCGCGTCCCGGGCGATCAAGGCTAGAAGCTGAATGGTCTTCCCCAGACCCATGTCGTCGGCGAGCAGCCCACCCATTCCGATTGACTCAAGGAACGTCAACCACGCCAGACCCCGCTCCTGATAGGGGCGCAGCGTCCCGCGGAACGAAGGCGGCGTGGGTACGGGCTCGACGCGGCGGTCCGCAGCCTCGGAGAGCAGGTCGCCGAGCCATCCGTCGGCGTCAACCCCGAGCAGAGGCAGGCCGCCCGGGCCGTCGGTCCCTGACCCCAGGGCGTGGAACACATCAATCACCGTCATGGTCTCCGACGACCGCTGCTGACGACGCAGGAACCCGCGCGCGCGCCGCAGTTTCTCCGCGTCGACGAGCATCCACTGCCCGCGCAGACGCACCAATGGCTGTTGATCCCTGATCAGGCGGTCGATCTCAGAATCGGTGACAGGCTCGTCGCCAACAGCGAGCTGCCAGTCAAAGTCGATGAGTCCTTCCTGCCCGATCGTTGCCTGTGATCCGACCGCACCCGGCTGGGCGGGTGTCGTGGCCCGCAGGCGGGTCCCCAGTCGGGACGGATTCGTCCACCAACCCGGCAGGACCACACCGAATCCGGCAGCCAGCAACGTGGGCGCTGCCTCGGCCAGGAACGCGTGGGCGCCGATGGTGTCCAGCGGCAGTCCAGACGGTTTCGCGGTTCTCAGGGCGGGACTCAGCTCCGGGTACAGGCGGACGGCCCGGCCCAGTTCGGCGAGCAGCGTCTCCTGGGGCTCTGGAACATGCCGGGCCAACGCCCGCATCGAACCCCGAGCGCGCCAGATCCGCGAGGCGTCGACAATGAGACTGGGCTCGTCGGCCGCTTGCAGGGCGAATTCGAGACACCAGCCGGGCTCCACGTCTACTACTCCGGCAGCTCCGACCCCGGCTCCCGAATCGGCTGAGGCAAGCGGGTCGGCGGACTCCCCTTCGTCTTCCGCAGAGTCAGGCTCTTCCGGCTCGACGAGTCGGAAGCAAGCGCGCACCGCGCCGCTGACGATCGCATCGCGTTGCCAATCGTCGAGAGCGCGTCGTAGCCCGGCGACCTCGTCCGGGCTGGCCGCGAACAGGCGGTCCGTTCCGACCAGGGCGCTACGCCAGGACCGGCGCCCCCGGCGGCGTGGCGCGGGGTCCAAGGCTGCCCGCACCGCGGCGTCGACCAACGCGTCGACCGCTGAGGCGACGGTCTCTGTCGGCCCCGCGACCGGCTTCCCATTGGAGTCGACCGACGCGAACAACGAAGGGGGCAGCGCAGCGGGGAAAGTGCGCAACCACGTGGCATCCGGCCCGGTGATCAGCGGGCGCCAACGGGATTCCGCCTGGCCGGCGGTACCGCCTTCCCGGACGGTCGGCAGGACCCGACCACGCGCGGTCAGATCCTTCGCGAACTCCGCGAGCTCGCGAAGCAAGTGAACGTCGCCACCGAACACCGGTGCGTCCACGTCGCCACCGAATCCAGGGGCACCTCCCCCGTCCACGAACTCAGGGGCCCAATCCGTCGTCAACGTGGGCAACAGGGCCAGGGCTGAGTCCGCATCGAACCGCAGAGCCGGCACCCGCCATAACCCCACGGAAACCGGCGACTCCGGTTCGCCGTCAACTCCGCCATCCTCGGAGAAGACGTCTTCGAATCCCTGGCCGACAACCGCCAGCTCTGGCGGCGGCACCGGGCCCGGGCCTCGTGTCGGAAGCGCCAACACCGCCGTGTCCAGCTCGGCGACAGCGCCGGGGAGGCGCGCGGACAAGTCAAGGAGCTCGACCACATCGTCGGCCGCGACCGCGAACGGATGTGCTCGCACCCTCGGTGGCCGTCCTCGCCGCGGCGGCGGCCGGGGCGGCAAGCCCGAGTCCTGCCCCCACAACACGAGTTGGCCGTCGCCGGGCGCCCGAGTAGACCATCCAGCGCAGATAAGGATCAAACCACACCGTCCAGCCGCTGATCGGGCACCTAACGCGGATAAACGGTACCCACCGATCCGCCGAGCCTGTTACGAGCCCCCTGGAACCCGACCCCCGACGAATCCGGCGCGAACCTGGCAGAGCCGCACGGGACGCGAACCGTCATCGGGTTGCTGGGGCGCCTGATGGAGTGGCGCTCTCAGGACTGAGCGCCAGGAGACGATGGGCGCGGCGCGATCGCCTTTCGCAGGTCTTTGAGCAGCAGGAACAAGTGAAGCCGGTCCGTGGGTGAGGGTTCGAACTCGCCCTGTCTCAAGTAGTAGTCACGCGCTGATTCGTCCTTGGCGTGAATCAGCATCGCGCGCACCCAGGCCCCGACCCTGCTGAGACTTGTCGATGGCAAGTCGAGTCAGTATCACAACTGGAACGGGATGCCGACCTACGCCTCGAGTTACCCTCAGCGGCGCAGCTTCCGGTTCCACCCCGCCGCCAGACAGCGCGTAGTAGGCGATTACTCGGTCCTCTGGCGTCGTGGCGCGTGGACGCCCCCACCCGGCACCACCCAAGAAACGGCGTGTCGCCCACCGCCTCCACCGTTGCGGCCGTTCCCGACAAACGCACCTCGAACCCCTCAGAAACACCCGTTGCAACGGGCGCATCCTTCAGCAACGGGCGCATCTGTCGGGAACGGCCGCAACGTCATCCGGGCGGGGCCGCGCGGGGCGGCCGTACAGGAACGGCTGCGTCGTCAACCTCATCAAGGTCGACCCCGACGCCGCCCGCTGGGCCAAGGTCACTTTGGACCGGATGCTCACTGTTCCTGGTCTTGGCGCCAAGAGCTAATCCCCTATGGGCTCAGACGGCGCAGCAGGAAAGCTTCGTTACGTCGCCGGTGAATGCCTGCGCCGCCAGCTTGAGCGCTTCGGCAGTGGTCAGGTATGGCGACCACGTGCCCGCAAGCTCGCTGACGCTCATCCGAGCCCGTAGCGCAAGAGTGGCTGCCGCTATGACGTCGCCGGCACTGTCGGAGACCATGTGAACCCCCAGCAACCTTCCGGTTGCGGCCTCCGCGACCATCTTCAGGACTCCGCGCGAGTCGCGGTTCACTATCGCGCGCGGCACCAGGCTCATCGGCAGAAGGCGGACGTCAACCTCCAAACCCTCCTGCCGCGCTTGGGCCTCTGTAAGCCCAACGGAAGCGACAGCAGGGCTAGTGAACATCACCTGCGGCAGGTACCGGTAGTCGATGCGATCGGCGGACTCACCGAAGGCGTTGCCCGCAGCCAGTTCCCCCTGCGCGGCAGCCACGTACACGAACTGCGCCCCACCGGTGACGTCCCCCGCCGCCCAGATCACAGGGTTAGTTGTCCGCAAGCATTCGTCGACCACTACCCCGCCCCGGGCCCCCACGTCGACCCCGACGCTGTCCAAGTTCAGCAGGGAGGTGTTCGGCAACCGTCCAGTGGCCACAAGGATCTGGCGCACCGCGAGCCGATCCGTACATTCGCCCGAAAGTGTGGCGCCAATCAACCCGTCATCATTCTGGGCTCGCCGCACCGTGGTTGCCGTACTTATCGCAATGCCTTCATCGGTGAGCGCCTGCCCAATCGCCTCAGACACCTCCGGTTCAGCGAACGGGGCGAGCCGGTCACGGGCTTCCACAACGGTGACTTTGGAGCCGAGTCGGGCGAATAGCTGCGCTTGTTCCAGGCCCACCGCGTTCCCACCGATGACCAGCAACGAATCGGGCAACTCCTCCAGGTCCATTGCCGTCGTCGAGGTCAGGAAGCCGGTCTCATCGAGCCCACGGATTGGTGGTATCCAGGAGGACGCGCCCGTTGCTATCAGGTAGGCCCTTGCCTCGATCTCGATCTGATCACCGCCGCGCACATCCACGAGCAGGCGCGGACCAGCGGCGAAACGGGCCTGGCCGGAGATGACTTCCCACCCGTGATACGCGGCGACGTCGGCGTACTTGGTGGCCCGCAACTGCTCAACCAGCGCAGCCTTGCCCGTCATGAGTTCATCGAGATCCACCGACGCGGCTCCGGCTGTGATACCTGGGAATCGTCCTGCCTCAGCTGCATCGTGGCGCGCAGCCGCCGCAGCCAGGAGGGCCTTGGACGGAACACAGCCCGTGTTCACGCAGGTTCCGCCGACGATCCCGCTCTCAATCATCACTACCGAGCGGCCCGCCCGGCGGGCAGTGATCGCGGCCGCGAAGGCCGCCGAGCCAGAACCAACAATCGCAAGATCGAAACCCATGGCAACTCCAGCCCCAATACGAGATCCGAACCACTCACTCGGCAGACCACACATTCGTCTTGACGAATGCATTTGTTCAGCCTAGCATTCGGATAGGCGAATGTGAACGGGTGGCGACTTGATCAACGTACAGACCTCTCAACCGGCCGTTGAGACCATCAACGGCGAAACCCTCGCGAAGTTCTTCCGTGCCCTCGGCGATCCCACCCGGCTGCGGCTGCTGGAGTTCCTGATGGACGGCGAGCGCTCCGTGAGCGAGTGCGTGGAACACGCGGGGCTATCCCAGGGCCGGGTCTCAATACATCTGGCCTGCCTAGCCGACTGCGGTTACATCAGCGCTCGGCGTCAGGGACGCTGGTGCTACTACAGCGTTAGCGACCCCCGGGTAGCGGAGTTGGTCCATCTGGCGCGCTCACTAGCGCGGGACAACCGCGCCGAACTTGATGCTTGCCAGCGCATCGATTCGAAGCTCCGGTCGGGGTCGGCTTCCAGATCCGCCTGCTAGCCTCCGCGACATGACGATCACGACCGCTTGGCTGGATTCCCGGGACCACCGAGTTGGCGCACTTTGAGCGCCTTGCTGATCGCCCATGTGATGGCGCTGAGCCTGTGGGGCGGAATTGTCGCGACAGAGGCCGTGCTTGAGATGGCGAATCGGAAGGATCCGGCCACGCGGGGATTCGTGGCGCGGACCCACTACTGGATCGACCTGCTCATCGAAGTCCCAGCCATCAGCGCGGTTGTCGTCACTGGCGTCGCGCTCGCGATCCGCGCTTGGCCGCTCCCGCCCATCTACTGGCTTCACATCAGCGCTGCCCTGATAGCGATCGCGCTGAATCTGTACTGCGTCGCGCAAGTCGTGCTGCGTGCGCGCGCGGATTCTGCTCAGGAGTGGCTGGCGCGCACTCGCCGCGTACAGGTGTCCGTCATCGGCGTGCCGTTCGCTCTGGTCGCGCTCTTCGTCGGCTTCGCCATGACGTCGCACTGACGTCAACTGGCGGTCAGGAGTCCCCGAGCCCGGGTGCCCCCCAGACCGCGAACCACCGGGCGAGGTCCGGTTCCCATCGCAGATCCGATCCAACTGAGTCGCGGACCTGCAGCTCGAGCACGTTGTCGCGCTTGCCGTCACCCTGCGGGGCGAACGGGTAGAAAGTGCCCTGCTTGAACAGGTACACGATCGCGAGCTGACGCCCAGAAGCGTCGCGGAACGAGACCAAGGAGCACAGAAGCGTCGGGCCGAAGCCGGAGTCCTTCAGCGTGGAGTTGATGGCGTGCAGGTCGGTCACGAGCCCGGCAACGTCCTCCGGATCGCCGCGCACCACGAGCCACGTGTAGCCGAAGTCGTCCCGCATTGACTCAACTTTCGGCCCCCCGTCGGCGTCCAGCAACGCCCGAACGTCCTGTTCAACCTCCGCGAAGGCTCGGCCCTCGGGAGCGCGGAACGCCACGGATCCGGCACCTGCCGGTGCGAAGTCCAGCGCGGCCCGCAGCGTCACCGCCGCGCTCGGCAACGCGAAGAGCGCATCGAGGTCCGGTGGCACGGGCTTCGCCCGGCCGAACAACACAGTTCGCAGGCCCATTACTCCCTCCCCAATTCCGTCGAGATCTTCGCCAGATTCTCCAGGCGCTTCTGCAGGGGCGGATGACTCGCGAAGATCCGCGCCAAGTCGAATCCCCGCGTGCCGGACAGGGCCGGAACGAATGCCATCGAAGACACGGGTTCCATCCTGCGCAGGTCAGTCGTCGGGATCCGGGCGACTTCTCCGGAGATCTTCTGCAGCGCTGACGCCAAGGCACGCGGGTTGCCCGTCAACAACGCTCCGCCGCGGTCCGCCGCCAGCTCGCGATACCTCGACAGCGCGGCAGTCAAGATGTAGGACAGGACGTAGACCAGGGCGGACACGAGCAGGACCACCAGGACGACGGCAGCGGTGTTCTGGTCCCTGCGGCCTCGGATCATCCCTCCCCACAGCGCCGAGCGAGCCAGGAGTCCGGCCACGATCGCCGCGAATGACGCGATAGTCATGACAGTCACGTCCCGGTGAGCGACATGAGATAGCTCATGCGACAGAACTGCCTCCAACTCATCTCGGTCAACCCGGCGCAGCAGACCCGTCGTCACGCACACGACAGCGCGCTTCGCTGAACGTCCCGTGGCGAACGCATTCGGAACTTCGGTGTCAGCTACGGCGATGCGGGGCTTGGGCATGTCGGCCAGCAGGCACAGCCGGTCAACGACGCCGTGCAACTGAGGGGCCTGCTCCGGAGTGACTACCTCGGCCCGCATCGCGCGCAGGGCCAGCGAGTCACAGAAGTACCACTGCCCCCACAGCAGGCCGCCCGCGATGATCAGAACAAAGACGGCGCTGACCCCAAAGATGATCAACGCGACGCCGATCGCGACATACAGAAGGAACAGGCCACCCATGGTGCCGAACATGCGCCGGGTCAGCCCCGGGTCGCTGGCGTACCGCGTCCGTGCCACACGAACATCTTGCCGCGCCGGGCCTA
>JAUYJT010000035.1 GCA_030700225.1 Candidatus Nanopelagicales bacterium
GCTGATCACCCGCCGCGCCTACGGCTTCCACTCCGCCCACGCAGCCCTCGCCCTTGTCATGCTCTCCTGCGGCCCCATCGACCTACGCCTCCCTCACGAGCGGCCGACCCGATGACCCACATTCATGCCGGGAGAGCCCACTTTGGCAGTGATCGACGCCCTCGGCCTCCCGCGCTACGACCTCGCCCGCTACCTCGCCAAAGGCGTCACCCGCACCCCCGATGAGGAACTCATCGTGCAGAAGTGGGAGCGCAGCCGCGGCCAGGTCGCCGGGTTCGTGCGAACCAACTTCTTCAAGCGACTTTCCTCGTGCGGCTACTCCTACCAGTTGTCGCTCACCCGGCATGTTGTTCGCAACCGCCTATTCCTCTACGCGTTGGCTACCGGCCTGGCCTTGCCGACCGGGACGGTTGTCGACCAGATGTTCAACCCCGCCGACAGCGACTCCGACATCGATGACGACGCCGGCACCGAAGCTACCCCCCAAGATCAATACGACGCTCTGGTCGAACGAGACCCGCCATCTGTGACGTGGGTACGCGCGGAGATGTTCACCGGAGAACTAGCCAAAAGGCTCCAAGCTGACACGGACGCGCTGCAG
Source organism: Candidatus Nanopelagicales bacterium (assembly GCA_030700225.1). Lineage (NCBI taxonomy): Bacteria > Bacillati > Actinomycetota > Actinomycetes > Candidatus Nanopelagicales > Candidatus Nanopelagicales bacterium. Next base: position 602 of record JAUYJT010000035.1, read on the forward strand.
ACGCTGCTGGACTCTTACGGCGCCTGGAGCAGTGAACGGGATTCCAAGATCACCGCACTCGTCGAACTAATCACGCAGACGCACCCCGACGAGAAAATCCTCATCTTCACCGAATACAAGGACACAGCCGACTACATCACGAGCACGCTGCTCGCCGCAGGCATTCCCTCAGTCGGCAGCGCCACCGGCGACACCGAAAACCCCACGCGCATCGCCGAACGGTTCTCACCGCTATCGAACGCCCTGCCCGGCGAGGAGGCCGAACCAGTCGACCGGGAACTGCGAGTGCTCATCGCGACCGACGTGCTTTCCGAAGGCCAGAACCTGCAGGACGCCCACATCGTCGTCAACTACGACCTGCCGTGGGCCATCATCAAGCTCATCCAACGCGCCGGGCGCGTTGACCGCATCGGCCAGCAATCCGAGACAGTCACCCTCTATTCCTTCTTCCACGAGACCGTCGAGAACGTCCTCAACCTGCGGCAGCGCATCGCCCAGCGCCTAGCTGCCAACGCCCGCGCCTTTGGCTCCGACGAACAGTTCTTTGGCCAGGAGCGCGAAGTCCATTTCATCAAGGACCTGTACGACGGAGTCCTCGACGACACCGAACTCGACAGCGAGGTCGACGCCGCCAGCCTCGCCTACGAGATCTGGAACGCAGCCACGCGCGACGACCCCAACGTAGCCCAACGGATCATTGCCCTACCCGACCTCACCCACGCCACCAAGGCAGCGCGAGATCATGACGTCTTCCCGCCCGGCGTCGGATGCTACGTGCGTACCGAGGGCGGGGCCGCAGCCTATGGGTACGCCGCAGCGGACGGCGCACTGCAACTGATCACCGGTCATGAAGTCCTCAAAGTCTTCGAATGTGAGCCGGAAACCCCCGCTCAAGAAGCCCGTAGCGACAGCGACGACCTCATCGCCGCCCTCGTCCAAGGGCCCGAGGCGCCCATGGCCAGACCCGAGGTCTTCGAAGGCCAACTCGGAGGTGTGAGGCGTACCGTCTGGTCACGACTATCCGGAACCTTCTACGACCAGAACCCCGAACTCGCCGCTGCCCTGGACGTGCTCGCTCGCAACCCGCTGACGAGCGACTCCGAACGCAAGCTGCGCCGAGCCATTAGCGCTGGCGACCTCGACGCTCTCGCCAGCCTGGTCATGCGACTGAATGCCGAAGACCGGCTCAGCATCGAACGCCGGAGCCACGACCCCATACGCATCGTCAGCACCATGGGAATCGGCTCGTGATCAGCGCACCCGAAGAAGCACTCCGGGCGATCCTCGAACTCGTCGACCGACAGGCCTTCACCCGACTGTTCACCGAGGACCTGGCATGGAACCGTCCCGAGCAGCCGCCCGTGGCCATCACCATCGACGACCAACCCGTCAGTGTGAAGCAAGTGGCGAACTACCGCGGCCTCGGAGTATGGCACTGCCCGGTCATCCCCCCACATGGCGGTCAGCGCAGGGTTGACGCCACGCTGGCCTTCCGGAGCGCGGAACGGCTGATCATCTTCACAGATGCTGACCGCCAGGAGTGGCGCTGGCCTCGCTACGCCAACCACCGGGGCATCGGTAACCCGCGACTCGTCAACCACCCTCACGCCGTTGGCGAGCGCAACGCGAACCTGGTCGAGCGTCTGACCCGCATCACCATCGACCCGACGGCGAACACCACTCTGCCCGAGCTGCTGCAACGGATGCGCGACGCCTTCGACGCGGAGGCCGAGAAGGCCTCTGTCGCCGCCGCCCGACTCATGGGCACGCTGTACGAGCAGCTCTCCACGGCGGGTGTCAACGACGCCGACGCTTCCGTGATACTGGCCAGAGTCCTGTTCCTCATGTTCGGCGACGACACCAGCATGTGGGCCAGCAACCTCTTCCACGACTACCTCACCGACCACACCGACCCCAACGGCCAAGACCTAGCTGAGCGGCTGCATGACATATTCACCGTCGTCGACACGCCCATGCACGAACGGCCCTCAAGCGCGCCCCCGCACCTCAACCGGCTCCCGTACATCAACGGCGGGATCTTCCACGATCCCGTCACCATCCCCGCAGCCCTTCCCCAAACGCTGCGCAGGGACCTCATCGAGGCCTGCAAGTTCGACTGGGGCCAGATCTCACCAGCCGTCTTCGGCTCGATGTTCCAAGAAGTCAAGAGCGCCGAGGAACGTCGGGCTCTCGGCGAGCATTACACCACTGAGGAGAACATCCTCAAGACCATCGACCCATTGTTCATGGATGAGCTGCGCGAGAGGCTGGCCGCAGCGTGGGACAGTAAGGGCCAACTCACGCGCCTGCACAACAGCCTCAAGGATCTGCGGTTCCTCGACCCAGCTTGCGGGTGCGGCAACTTCCTGGTCGTCGCCTACCGCGAGCTGCGAGCGTTCGAGCTTGAACTCCTCAAGCGCCGCCGCGACCTCGACGAGCTTGACGGGAGGAGAACAGGCCGACACCGCTCGCAATTGTCCTTGGACGCAACCATCGACCTGAACGTCACCATCGACCAGTTCCACGGCGTCGAGATCGAGCCCTGGCCCGCCCGCATCGCCGAGACTGCTATGTTCCTCATCGATCACCAGGCCAACCAGAGGATGGAACAAGACCTCGGCCAGGCGCCTGATCGCCTGCCAATTCAGCTCACGGCCCACATCGCTATCGGGAACGCACTGCGGATGGACTGGTCCGATGTGCTGCCCCCGGCTGCCAACGTGCGGGTCTTCGGCAACCCACCGTTCCTTGGGCACGCGACACGCACGCTAGAACAAGCCGCCGACCTACGAGCAGCGTGGGGAACCGACACCATCGGACGACTGGACTACGTGACTGCCTGGTACGCGAAGGCACTCGACTACTTCGAGGACCATCCAGGCAGATGGTCATTTGTGTCTACCTCCTCGATCTGTCAAGGAGAACCCGTAGAGGCACTGTGGGAACCCATCCTCGAGGCTGGCTGGAGGGTTCTCTTCGCCCACCAATCCTTCGTTTGGTCCAGCGAGACACACGGCAGTGCGGCAGTTCACTGCGTTATCGTCGGATTCACCAAGGGCTCGGCAACTCTGCCCACGCTATTCACCTACCCCTCCGGCGGAACCCAGGCAGCCGTGTCGACAGCCGTGACCAACATCAATCCATATCTCGTCGCCGCCATCAACGTGATCGTCGAGCAGGCCCGCAAGCCACTATTCACGCCTCTCAGCCCCGCAGCGTTTGGAAACATGCCACGCGATGACGGGAACCTCGTAGTAGAGCCAGAGCAACTGCCCGAGGTCGCGGCGGACCCGATAGCCTCCAAGTACCTGCGCAGGTACGTTGGGGCGCGTGAGCTCATACATGACAGGCCCCGCTGGTGCCTGTGGCTGGTCGATGCGCCCGCCAGCGACCTGGAAGCCAGCCCGGTGCTCGCAACTCGTTTGCGGCGGGTGAGGGAGTTCCGGTCAGCAAGCACAGCCGAATCCACTCGCGGAATGGCCGCAACGCCGCATCTCTTCGGGCAACGAGCTCAGCCCAGCGTCAACTACCTCTGCATCCCAAGTGTCGTCAGCGAGAGACGGCGCTACTTCGCTGCCGCATACTTCACACCCGACGTCATCAGCAGCAACGCCGTCTTCATGGCGCCCGACCCAGAAGGAACAGCGCTCGCGGTCGTGTCGTCGACGATGTTCATCGCATGGATGAAGACGATCGGAGGCCGCCTCGAGTCTCGGGTTCGCTTCTCCAACACCTTCAGCTACAACACGTTCCCCCTGCCCCCCGCAGCTGCGAACCACCTATCGGCGCTTAGTGACGCTGCACGCGGAGTTGTCCTAGCGCGAGCGAACCACCCCCACGCCTCACTCGCCGAGCTGTACGACCCCGAAGCCATGCCATCAGATCTGGTGGCAGCTCACGCGAGGATTGACGCTGTCATCGACCCCCTGTTTGACCTTCCGCCGACCCCGGCTCTGACTGACCGGCAGGCGGCCTTGTTTGCCATGTACTCACAACTGACTGGCAGGTAGCACTTGTCTGGACTGAACCACTGGGCGAAGTCGGGGTGGGCCTACAAGCCTTCTTCCGTCGCCGACCTGATGAGCGCCGTGACACGTCTGGGCACCCATAAGTCCACCAGGCGATTCCTATGGCGTGGGCAAGCGAACATGCACTGGTCACTGGAGCCAGCACTCGCGCGAAGACTGAGGGAATCGGACGCTCCGCACGATGAGCCAGCGGTTGCTGCAGCCGAGCAGAAGCTCCTGAAGGCTGCCCGAAGCTGGCCAGCATCGGAGTTCGCGGGACCTCAAAGCGACCAGCAACTACTCGCCATTCTCCAGCATCATGGAGTTCCCACGGGGCTCATCGACCTCACCACTGATCCCCTAACAGCATTGTGGTTCGCGTGCGAGAAAGACTCCGACCCAGACAGCGCTAGAAAGGCCGGGGTAGCGTTGGTCTTCGACGTCACCGACTGGCCGAACTTGGCCACGGAATCGGCCAGCTCATACGCGAAGTGGAGCGACGCGGCAGATCCATTGACTGAGGAGTACCGACAGCACCTCGCAGGGGGACGACCGTTCCTGATTGAGCCCACGCGACCAAGCGGGAGGATGGCGGCTCAACGAGGGCGCCTATTCCGAGCGCCAGTTGTGAACCAGCCTCCACCCTTCCTGGTCCAGGTAGATCAAGTCACGGGCTGTGGCCCCAAGACGCCCCCCAAGGACGTGCTCGAGTGGGCCAAGACGGCGGGCCAACCAGCACACCTGCCGTTCGCGGCGATCATCATCGGGACTCAACAGAAGACGACACTCCGGGCACACTTGGCGGGATCGTTCGGGCTCGACCGATCAAGGTTGTTCCCGGAGGTAGCTGGGTTTGCGGAGGCCGTCCGCAACGGTTCCGTGCAGTACTGACTCAGTGCAGATGCGTTGGCGGGAGAACTCGTGCCGCTCGGCCTGTCCCCACCGTCCTGGTCGAGTCCAACTACGCGCGCCCCGAGTCGGCGACGATGGCCGCGACGCCAGTTAGGACGTCGATGGCGGTTAGGAGCGCGAGAGCGAAACGTACGTGGTCGAGTCGCAAGCGCGTCATGCCTTCAACGCTGCAGATCGGGACGTCGTCCAGGCACGTGAGGCGACTGGCAACCAATTCAGAGTCGGAGAGGGCAGCCCACATGTAGCCGTGCGCCATGCCGGACGACCACCGATAGAGCCACTCCGCATTCGCAACACCCGGCCCAAGCACGTTGGCCGCAGCATCTACGATCTCTGGCCGCAGCGGAACCGCCCGCGCAAGACTCGCCGAGTCTGGTACGCGTACCTTGGGCAAGATCTTCTCTCGGTCCCCTCTTCCTCTGGCGCCAACGAGTTCCAGCCTCTGGCCGTCGGCGATGAGCTGCTCGCAGGTCTCGTTGGCCTTCTGCGTCAGTGGGTCACCTCGGAGTGAGTTCAGGTAGCTCGCCTGCTCGTGGGTACTGCGCCAAACCGCCGCGAATCCGCGCTGCTGCAGGACCGTTAGAGACAGATCCCCAACGAGCCAACGGGCGCTCGCACCCGACTCCAATGACTGGCGCACGAGGACGCAAGCCCCGTGAACCGTGATCCGCAGATTCCTATCATCAGGTTCCCGGAGAACCAAGAAGTGGAGACTCCTGAGGGCATCAAGACCGGCCGCCACGTGGATGGATGCGATCGCAAATGCCTCGGCCGCGAAGTCGAGCTTGGCCACTCTGTCGCGAATCGACCCGGCTTCGACTGGGGCTTGGATCAGGGTCTCGACTCGCTCGATTGTCTCTGGAATCTGCGAGACGAGCTTGTACAGATTGGCCACGTTGACGGCCTGCGCGCGCTCCTCTGGCGAGGATGGGACCATTTGGTTCACCTGAGGTTGAGGGGGAGGGCCATCACCAGTCCCTCATGTCGTAGGAGCGGTCGGGCAGCTCTGTCATGAGACGGAGGCGGTTCTCCGTGGAGTCGGCGAGTGTCTGGAAGAAACCACGTTCGATTGAACCTCGCGGAAGTCCCTGCGCCGTCTGACGAGCGCGGTCTCGGCTCCTCGCGTCTTCGTGGCCCGGATGGCCCAACCACGCGGCATGAACGCCATGGTTCGTCGGCAGGAGCGCCTGGAACACGGTCCTTGCCTCGTCCCGGTCAAGCCTCCGCGCCTGGTGGAGAAGTCTCGCGACAGTTGAAACATTGTCAAACAGCACCGTGGACGGCGCGTGGCCAAGTATGCGCGCAACCGCGAGTAGTGCGGACGGCGAGCTAGTGCTATCGACGTCGAGCACGGACAGGGCCTGGTGATCCCACTCGACTGCCAGCAGCCCGTACAACGTTGCCATGTCGTCGCGCAGCGAGTACTGGCCCCGGCCGCTTCCGCTACTGGTCATTCGCGCTCGCACTTCCGCCAGGCAGCGAGCCAACTGGGCTGTCTCCCGAACTCCCAGGGGAGGATCCCAACCTCGAGGGAGAGCCTCGTAGTCCCAATCTCGCCTGATTGTTCGTTCTTCGATCCGGTCGAGGAGGAAGCTCGTCACCCGAAGAGGGTCAAGCCGCGACAGCTCGCTGAGCGCGGCCTTCAGTTCGTACTCGTCTATGGACTTGCATTCGAGGAGCTGATCCAGGAGCGAATCTCGCAGGGCCGAATCGGCGTCACCCCATCTCAGTGGGCCTCGCGGTGCGAGGCTGCTCAACGACTCCGCAGCGACCTTGGTCGACTGACCGAACTCGACCCGGGCCAGTAAGTCGAGCGCCTCTGTGGTGTCGGAAAGACCAATGAGGTAGACAGCGCGACCCATCGAGGCCCGGACCAGTTCATCCGCGTGCTCCGCCAACCGCGTCAACAGCTCCCTCTCACCCCCGAGAAGCTTCGTGCGCCCGCCGCGATTCCACGACAGAGCCCCGGCGGCAGCCCGCTGCAGCCGGACAGAGGGGCTGTCGGCCATGGCGTCGGCCAAGGCTACGGCTCTAGCGTCTCCGGCATTCGCAAGCACAGACAAGGCAGGAGCGACGAATCCAGTCAGCTCGGGGTAGGAACCGCTCAGAACAGCCTCGCAAAGCCGGATGGCTATGGTCGGCCTCGCGGCAAATGCTTCCCAGAGGAAACGGCCAGAACTGCCGCCGCCGTCCAACGCGGTGCGCTCTACGTACAGGCGTTCCTCCAAGTGCTGAAGCACCTCATCGTCGTCGCGGCCCTCACTCATAGCTCTGGCCACGCGGCCAAAGCGGGCCGCCCGTTCGCATTCGGCCTCCGCGTAGCTACCTGCCGTCCGCAGGTCACCACTTCCCCAGCCATCATGCAGACACTGAGCCAGCTCGTCGTCAAGCGATGTCGCCAGGGAGTCCAACACAACATTCGCGGCTGTCTTGGTGTTCCTCGGGCCGTAGGCCGCATGCCATCTGACCGCCTCGCGAATCGCTACTCGGATAGCTGGATCATGTTCCGGCTCGGCACCGATTCGGCCCAGTGCCCTGATGACTGGAACGAACTCCTTGGACCACGCAGCCTGCTCTTCGTCGCTGGGCGAGCGGCCAAACATCCCGACTGGGCCGCGAATCGAATTCTCGAGCGCTCTGATGCCGCGGACAGCAGCCGACACATCGCCACTTCGAGCCTGCTCGACCGCCAGCTTGATCACGCGGGATCGAATGTCGCGGACTGCATCAGGACTGACAGCGAATGGGTAGAACGTGAGCGCTAGATGCGAGGATATGTGATCGCAGCCCTCGACGGCGAGGACAGGTTCAATGACGTCGAACGGCGACACCTTCGAAGGTTCAGCCAGCCAACTAGTCGCGGCGTCGACAACAACTTCGATGTACTCAAGAGGCTTCCCGCTACCAAAGTCGGCCAGCTCCTTCAAGACGCGAAGTGGATGATCGGGGTGCTGATTCGGCGGCCGCTTGTCACCCTGTGCCAGTGACCAGAGCAAATCAAGGGCCGACCGCAGAAACTCAAGGTGGCAAGCGATGTTCCTCAGCACAGGAGTGATCGCGTGGACAGCGTCCTCCCGGGAAGTCGCCCATGTGGAGTCAGCGACCTGGGGAGCATCGGTGGCCCTTGGCTTGGTGGCGAGAACCGCCTCCACAAGTGACAACGCTCGTCGCGGTTGATAGTGCGCCATCCTGGCGCACAGCTTCAGGAGCTCGACTTGCTGCTCATAGGATCCACTAGCCACATCGCGGTGCAGGTTCGTCCACAACTCACCCACCATGTCAGTGCGCGTCGACGCGCTACTCCGAACCTGCCAATCCATTCGCGAGGCGTTGACCAGCAAGTGCTGGAGCGCCGCCCCGCGCGCAGCATGTTGGGCGCGGCGGAGGTAGCGTGTGGCGCGATCGGCTCGATCGTCGTACGCAGCTCGGCTCAGAACAATGTCAGCAAGCATGTCCGGAACAACCCGGACCGAGCCACTGCGGCGAAGAACCAGCCCAGCGTCCTCTAGCTGACATATGCGACCGTTCACCTCGTCCCACGACGCGAGACCTGTGACGCTGGTGATCGCTGTGGCGAAGGCTTCATCGCTCAATCGCACCGGCTGGAAGGCAGCAAGCGCGACGAGAACCTCTCGACGGTGGATCGCCTCTGTTCCGGACCCCTGGTCGGTGATCAACTCGCCAAATCGGCGGAAGACCTCCTCCCGCAGCAAGACATCAGATCCAAAGGCCGACCCAGAGAGCTCCCCGCGCTCGAGAAGATCAGCAGCTATCACGCCGACGAAGGGGCAATCAGCGCTGATGGCCGCCAACTGGCAGACCAGCGGATCGGTGACCGGCCGATTGATGAGAGATGAGACCAGCTTGCGGGCGTCGAGTGGCGACAAATCCTCAAGTATCCAGCTCTTTACGTGCCGCAGAGACTGATTGAGCCTCCGGACCTCGGCGCTCAAGCTCGCCTTACCGTCCGGCCGACTTGCCAAGAGCAGCTTCGCATTCGGTCGGTGCTGCCGTAGCTGCGCCGCGAGACCAGCAATGCCACCCATGCCGTGTGCGTCATCGATTACGACCACGAGTCCGCCTGCGCGCGGGAGGCTGTCGAAATCAGTCGGCGCGGGCGTCTGGTCGAGTGCAACGAACCGGAAGTGAACTTCCGATTCATGCCTTCGGCTCGCGACGTCACGTAGGATTTTTGACTTCCCCAGCCCGCCGCGACCAACAACGATGGCGATATTCGAGGACTCGGGGTCGGCCACCCACTCCAGCATCTCGTTGATCACCGCATCACGGCCAACGAGCTCTTGCCGATGATCCAAGATCGTCGATGGGGTGCGTCGGTAGAACTCGTCGACTGTCATCCAGGGCCCGGCCCCCGGCATTCCAAGGAACGAAGCGACATGGCTGGGGAAGTAGGCACGGACTAGTTGAATGGCACTCTCATCTGGCAACCTCCGGACTTGCCGCGACAGATCAGCCTGATCCCACAGGCTCCATCCGGAATGATTCTCCATCTCAAACCGCACTGCGGACGTCGCAGTTCGGGCGAGAGCAATCACGGACTCATCCACGTCGATCTCGGCGTCCTTCACGGCCTGCCGCGCCTTCGCTGGCCCGAAACTCTGCGTCCTCTTGCACTGAATACCAATGCGCTGACCGTCTGGCTTCACGACCAGGATGTCGAAACCACGCTGGTCGTCGCCCCGCCCTCCGATCTGGCTTACCGTTGCGCCCTGGAACCGTCGCTCGACAAGCTCTGCTACAAACTGCTCGAAAACGTCCTCCGCGAGACTGGTTAGCGGAATGGTCCGAAGGAGGGGACGGGTCGGTAGCGGTTCTGCACCAGGATCGGAGTCCGGCTTCGCCGTTCGCCCAGCAGCGGACACGAGTTCTCCAACGTCCAAGTCGAGCGCAGCCGCCACTCTTGCGACCATCTTCCCGGGTGGTCGGGACTGCCCTTTCTCCCACCGGCTCACAGTTTGCTGTGCCACCTCAAGCTGCGCGGCCAGCTCTCCCTGACTCAATGCCTGGCGCGTCCGCGCACTACTCAGCAATCGACCCAACTCTTGGTACATGTCCGCCACGCTACTACACATGCCATGGCGTGCTACACAGTTGCCTGTGTGGCATCGGCGCGGACACGACACGTGCGAGGAAGGTGCGAACCATCGCCCTTACGGTAGCTGCAGAAGCAACCGCGTTTGCGCCCATGAGATCAGGGAGCGGGCAGCGCAATACCTCATCAACACCCCCATCACCGGCGGAAAGTGGACAGAACGACACCACCTGAAACCGTCGAGAACCCATGCCCCGATGGGGGAGAAATCTCGCCCCCGATCACTCCCCTCCGGGCTATCGCGAGCTAGTGTCAATGCGCGAGACATGGATCAGCTCGATGAGCTCCTCGGTCGACTGCAGCCAAGCATAGAGATCGTCGGAGTCCGGCTGGCCGAGCCTGTCACCATCGATGCGGACATACTTCGCGGACATCATCTCGCCAAGTTCGCGCGCGGCCTTCCGAACCCGCGCGTTTGGGAAGAGATCGGCTATCTCGTGGGCCGTGCTGATCGCTTGACCGGGGGACGCAATCCGTGGAGCTGGAAAGTGTATCCCAGCAACGTCGTCACCCTCTCGCTCAAGCTGCTCGGCCATTCCGTACTCGATCCATTCGCGGAGCATCGAAGCGTCCGGAAGGACCTCTCTTCTGGCTTCTGCGGTGCGGGCCTCGCGCGCCGTGCGGATAGTGGCTAGGAGCCCCATGCGCGCCACGCATCCGGTCCCGACAATCCCGGCGATACCCAAGAGGGTGGTGAGAAGTTCCTGCGTGCTGTCTTGGAACCAGTCGCCCAACTCCATGCTGAACAACGCTACACGTGAAGCGGACCTGGATCCACCGGACCCACCGGGACGCGATGTCGACGCGCTCGCGCACCAAGACTGGTTCCCTGCCGTGGTATCGGAGTCATGTTAGCTATCGTGGTGATGTGCAACGAGGCCCCGATGTCACGTTCAGCCGTCCTCCCCTGATCGAGAAGAGCCTCGGCGTTGAGTTTGGCGACCCGCTCTCCGCCCAAACGATTCTGTATATGAGCGCCCTTTGGCGCAACCGTTACCCAACCGTCCAGGCACAAGCCCCGCTCCTGCCACAACTACCGCTCGGGGCGACTGGTTCACTCATCGGACTGCAGCTTGGGGTACCGTTTCCACGCTTCTGGCTTATCTCAGTCGATGACACCAAGCTCATTCAGATTCAACCCGATCGGCTGCTCGTTAACTGGAGGCTGCGAGATGAGTCGACCTACCCCCGCTACGGGGAACTTCGGAGCGAGCTCTTGGAACTGCTTCGTGAAGCTTGCGACCTGCTAGATGAGGCGAGGATCGTCTCGGTTGACGCGTCATACTTCAACCTCATCAGAGGGGTCCGTCCAGGCTCGGGCCTGGCTGACGTTCTCGTTTCGGCAGCGGAGCTTCCATCTGACTCGAACGGCACGCTCGTGAACGTTCAAATACTGGAAGTACCCCCAGATGGCGCGCCCAGATCTGAGTTCAAGCTGGAGGCCGGTCAGATGAAGGGGTCGCCATCGGACATCGCACTGAACGTATTTGCGCGAAGCGAGCTGCGAGGCAGCGCGGCCTCTTCCGATGTCGTTCGCTCCGGTCTGGATCATGTCCACGAAATGTGCTTGGACGGATTCCTGCGTCATACTGAAGAGTCGATCCAGCAATCGTGGGAGCGTGTGTCATGAGCCTCGCATCGCCCCTCCAGGGAGTTGCGTCGCCAGGCACGTCCTACGTCGCTCAGGTTCTTGCCACTCAGGCGGCGGGTGAAACGGATCCCACCTGGCATTGGGGAATTCATGGGCACTCCCGCCGGAGCGTGACTCAGGAGCGCCTGCTAGCTTTTGCCCGGCGTCGGCTCATCGAGCTCATGGCCGCCGACTCTGCATACCGAGTTGAAACGCTGGCTGCGCGCACGGCCAACGCGCTGCTGATCGAGATCGTGGATGCTGATCAGCCGACGCCTCAGGTCTTCCCGGCTGGCGGAAACGCGGTGAAAGTGGAGTGGCTGGTCAACGACGTCGAGGAGCAGATAACCGTCTTCCCTGACGGCGGAGTCGTATGGCTGCTAGATCCCGTCGGCGATCGTCCCGGGGTGGACAGAGAGACCGCTCTCGGCGACCCCGAGGCTGTTCTGCTGATCGAGGAGCTGAAGGCTCGGTTGGACATCCTGGCTCAGGATCTTGCCGCCCGTCACCCTCACATCTAACATGCACGATGATCCGTTGATCCTCGACCGTGATTGGCTCCTGCGCCGGATTCCGCTCAAGCCCAGCCACATCAAGATCGATGAGGGCAAGCAGACTAGGCGGGTCACATCAGGAGCCTTCTGCTTCGATGATGACGGATGTTCCGTCTACCGCGAGGGACTCCTCAATGACGCTGGCCTGGACTGGCATGACATCTGCCGTTCGCCCGGGACTGCTGCCCGGATGCAAGCCGGCAATGTGCGCGCCCTCGGGGCCGGTGTTGTGCCTGACCCCCAAGCCAGCGAGGCGACTGTCGGATTCGCGCATGGCCTGATCACGACCAGCGCTGAATCGCGCAGTCAGCAGGAGAAGCTGCGGAAGGGACTGTCCGGCATCGCGCAGCTCTGCTGGTAGGTAGCGCCCCTCGGGGGACGGGGCCCCAGCAATCTGACGCCCCGAGGCACCCCGGCCTGCCAAAGGCTGACTTGCGGGTCCTCCACAGAAGCGGCTGAGTCCTTGTCTCCCCCACGTAGCCGCCCGGCGACTCAGCGCCGAGCGGGTGGGTGGCCGCCCGAGTGCCCCGACCAGCCGACACCGGCCCAGCCTCTTCCCACCATCGACCGGCCCATGCTACGCTGGTTTCACCCTAGGGGTGAAGGGGAGTGTGGTGCGAATTGCCTTCGAGGATCAAGACCTTGAACGCCTGTATCGAGAGGCGGACTTCTTCGCGGCAAGGTACGGCCCGGATCTGGTCAAGGCTTTCCGCAAGAAGTGCCAGCTCCTGGAAGCGGCTCAGGATCAGCAGGAGTTGCGCAACTACGCTTCCCTCCGCCTGGAGCAACTCCGAGGGAACCGG
>JAUYJT010000036.1 GCA_030700225.1 Candidatus Nanopelagicales bacterium
TGAGAGCCAGACCGATCTACCACCACAAGCGCGAATCGATCGACGCCCACCTCAGCGTCGTCTTCGCAGCCCTAGCGGTCACCAGATTCGTCGAGGACCGAACCGGCTGGTCCATCAAGAGGTTCGTGCGCACTGCCCGCCACTATCGCACCGTCCAGATCCGCGTCGGACAGCACATCCTCACCGCCGAACAACCACCCCCTGGCGACCTAGCCGACGCCATCCAGAGCATCCACAGGGCCGACAGAGCGCACTAACTTGAGCCAAGTCAGGTTCATCAGATCCCAATCGACCAACGACGTGGCTGCTCGCGAATCACTGCTGAACTGTGCGATAGCCAGCGAGGCGTTTCGGTCCGTGAATACAACCGACGCCACGGGCAGCAGCTCCTCCAGAGACACGACCAAGTAAACGATCGGTTCCTGCCCTCCGCGGTGACCCGCGACCTGGTTACGGTGAATCGCGAAGAGCATCGGGCTGCGCGGTGCGAAGTAGAAGGGCACATAGTCCGCAACCACCCCAAATGGCGCCACCGGGACGAGTGTGTGCAAGCGGCGCTGCTTGATGTGCGCATGCCCAATCACGAGGTGGTCCGACTCTGCCGCCGCAGCCATAGTGTCCGCGGTCGAGGCCGATGAGAGCGAGGTCGGAACCGCAGCGCTTGTTGCTGCACTGGATCAAGCCCTTGAGAACGCCGCGCACATGATCCGGGTCTCGTATGAAGACGCTGTCCGAGCAGCGCGAACCGACGCTACATACGCCGACACGCTGCTCGCGTGCGCGATGCCCCGCGTTGACGAACTTGGGTACTTCGCCGCCCCCGACCTCCAAGCGCCGCTGAGCATGATAGCCGGGCGGCAACGCCCCACGTCATCCTTCAATCAACACTTGAAGAGATCCGCGAGGGGCCTCGCCTGGACGCTAGAAACGCTGGGCGAAGAGCGCGTGCCAATCGACGCCCTGGGGCACTTCTCGGCACGGTGAGTCCCCCGACCCCAGGACGTGTGCGGTCGGAGGCGTCTGCCGGGACCCAGCGCGCTCGAGCGTCATCGAGATCCCATCGGAACAACGTGGTGACCTATGCCGTCCCAGATCGATCCTTGAGCCATCTGACCAGTTCGGGCATGGGCATTGGTTCGGCGATCGCGAAACCTTGCAGGAAGTCGGCGCCGAGGCGAGTCGCTAGGTCCCGCTGGTCCCGAGTTTCGATTCCCGCCACGACTACTTTGGCACCGAGAGCGTGACCCATCTCGATGGCCGAAGTCATGAGCGCTATCTGAGCCGAATGTGCGCGATCAACGAGCTCCGTCGCTACCTCGGCATCTCCTTGGGTTCTGCCCGCCTCAGCCGCGACGGGGTCAGCGAGAAACATCCGATCGAGTTTGGTGAAGGCCGGAGAAAGCTCCCGCAGCAGACTCAGGTTCGAGAAACCTGACCCGAAGTCGTCCACGCACACGTCGGCGCCAAACTGCGTCAGCCTCTCGAGCACACGCCTAGCCCGGGAATGGTTGGGCAGGAACACCGACTCGGTCACCTCCAAGACGACGTTGGTCATCCCGGTCGCGGCAGGCCAGGCGGTGAGGAGAGAGGTAAGGGCCGGGTCTTCAAGCTGCGTTGTGGACATGTTCACGCTTATGGGCACATCGCCAAACCCGGCCGCGCACATGAGCTCAACATCAGTCCCGAGCAGGCCAAAGACCACGGTGCCCAGCGAACGCATTTGGCCGCTGGACTCGGTGGCGCTGATGAACTCGCTCGCCACGACGACTTCGCCACCGCGATTCCAACGGACCAGGGCTTCGACGCCCCACACCGAATCATCCACTGCAACGATCGGTTGATAGTACATCTCGAAATCGTGATCCTCGACGGCCTTGACCATGTCTTGCCGAATCTGAAGCCGCCGGTCGGCCAACACGGTCATGGAGTGCTGGAAGTGCTCGAACCGGTCGCCCCCGCGAGCTTTGGCTTGGTACATGGCGGTATCCGCTGCCCTCATCAGGTCTTCTGCGCATGTCGCGTCCTGCGGGAACTGGGCCACGCCAATGCTGCCGGACAAGGCGAACTCCACACCGCCCACAACGATCGGTTCGCGGATTGCAGCCAGGATCCGTTCTATCGTCGCTTCCAGAGCGCCCTCAGATTCGTAGTCCGAAAGCACAACCGCGAATTCGTCGCCCCCGAGGCGGCCAGTTGCTTCGTGGGTGCGAACCACGGATTTGACGCGTTGAGCAAAGGCGCCTAGGACCAGATCGCCCGCTTCGTGGCCATCATGGTCGTTGATCTCTTTGAACCGATCGATGTCTATGCAGAGCAGGCTTACTTGCCGATTGCTTCGGCCGGCACGCGCAACATCGAGTTCCAGCGCCTCCCAAACACTCTTGCGGTTGAGCAAGCCGGTCATCGCATCGTGGCGCGCCTCCAGCAACCCAGTAGCATCCTGAACGACCGCAATCGCGACGCCTGCCTCGGCGCCTCCGCACAGCGGTCTCGAGTCAATGGTCACCCAACGCTTCGACCCATTCTGATGCAGGATGCGACTGACTGACCGAGCCATCTGCAGCTCGCCGGTCACCAGTTCGTGCCCCTCAGGCGCTGGCTGGCTGAGCTCGGAGATGCGCTGCCCAACCAGGCTGTCCGCGCTTCGGCCCACCCACTCTGCGAGCGTGTCGTTGGCCAGCACTATCTTCTCATCGGCATCCAGGACCGCGACACCGAAAAGATCAGTACTGAACACCGACTCGAAGACGAGCGAAGCCTGCGCAGCAGCGGTCTCCGCACCCCGCCGGTCGGTGATGTCCATCAAAGAGGCGACGAGCGTGACTCGTTCGTTGTCGCGAGCCTTCGTACCGGACTCCAGAACCCACCGCTGTCCGCCCTCCCGAGGGTTGAACCGGTAGGTGACAGACCACGCTTCATCCGCCGTCCGGCGGGCGGCCCTGACCGCATCTCGATCCTGCTCATCCACGCATTCATCGAGTAGACCAGGGCGAACGAGAACCTCCTCGCTCGTCCATCCAGAGAGCTGAAGAACCTGCGAGCTGACAAAGAGCAACTCACCCGTATCCACGTCCCGCTGCCAAACGACCTCCTGCAACGCTGAAGCAATCCGAATCAGGGATCCTCGCGCACGCTCGGCAGCGCGCCGCAAAGTCGCTTGTTCAGAGATGTCGGAAAAGGCCACGATCGCTCCCCGGAGCGCACCAGGGGCCGCGACGTAGGGAAGCACCTGCACCAGGAATGTCGCACTGTCGCCGGAACACTCGATGTTGACCCGGTCGCCGCCGCCACGAACGGAACGGAGAGCCTCGGCCAGCCCTGTCACTGGCATTGTCGTCGGCACATCCAATAACGCCCGACCGATATCGGCGGCAACGAGTGCGAAGAGCCTCACAGCCATTGGCGTGAAACGAGTAACGAGCAAATCGGCATCGAGCAAGACCAGGCCCTGGGTCAACAACTGCTCGATGTTGGCGAGGTCAGCATTCACTGCCTGGAGGTCCACCGCACGGACACGCGCCTCCCGGCTCAGATCTACAAGTTCATCATTGACCGCGTGAAGCTCCTCATTGGCGGCCTGCAACTCCTCGTAGGTGGTCTCCAGGTCCTCGATGGACTCTCTCCAGCGCTTCTGGCCCTCCAGGAGCTCGTGCTCCAACCGACGCAGCTCGTCATCGAAGGTCGGATCCCGGTCGATTTGACGGAGGGAAGTCACGTCCAAGGGCTCTTCGATGAACGACAAAGCGAACAGGGACCTGTCCGCCACTGTCAGAAGGCGAGCTTCAAGCCGCACGGGATTGTCTGCCCCGGCCAGCTCGATGGGCCGACCGGTGACAGACTTGGATCTCTCTCCCCCCCCCCGAATCAAGAGCAACAGCGCGCGGGCCTCGGACAGCAGCTCCGGCCGCAAGAAGGACTCAGCCGCGACCGAGGCCGGGCCCGGGGGTAGCTGACAGAATCTAGAAACATCCCCCACAACTTCGACCAGGTCGTGAGAGTCGTCCAGCACGACGCAAGGGTGCCTGAACGTGCCAACGAGCGCCTCCAGCAACTCCATCCTGCTGTCTCGGGCCGCATCCCGCGCGAGTACCGGTTGTCGCTTGAACCGCACGCCACTCCCTTGGGGAATCCACGCGGTCGAACGCCCAGTGGGCACGAAGACCGACGCACGTTTCTGCGTTCGCGAGAGAATCTTGTGCGCCGCATCCACTACTTCAAAGCTACCCAGGGCTGATCCGACGGACTCCTTCGCACCCAAGAACAGCAAACCGCCAGGCAACAGCGAATACGTAATCGACCTCGACGCACGCCCCTGGAATTCAGGAGTGAAGTAGATCAGGGTATTTCGGCAAGAAACCAAATCCATCCGTGGCAACGGCGGATCTTGGGCAATGTTGTGCCGCGTAAACACCACGGATGCGCGCAAGTCGGGGGAGATCTGGAATTCCGTTTCGCCCACGACCACGGAATCAGCACGCAACTCCTCAGGAATCTGACTGAGCGCGGACGCAGGGTAGACGGCCGACCGCGCGACAGTCAGACTCGACTCGTCCAAGTCCGTGGCGAAGATCTTCAGCCGGTCCTCAAGGTTCCTGGACTGCCCCAGGATCTTCGCGAAGACCATCGCCAGCGAGTAGGCCTCTTCACCGGTAGCACAGCCAGGTACCCAAACCCGCAACGGCTCTCTGGACGCGCGGGTGTGCACGTATGTTCGTATCTGGTCGGCCAAGGCATCGAAGGCGTCGGGGTCGCGGAAGAAGGAAGTGACTGTGACCAGCAGATTGGCCACCAGAGCGCTCACTTCGTCCGGATCCGATTCGAGCGTCGCGAGGTAGTCGTCGACGCTATCCTGCTCCCTTAGCAGCATCCGGCGAGCCATTTGCCTGCGCAGTGTTGACACCTTGTAGCCAGAGAAATCAATCTGCGTCTTGAGACGCAGGATTGAGCACAATCTGGTCAGGGCCGCTGGCTCATCCTCGACCACCTGATCTGCCGACACCCCGTCGCCGGAAACGCCTTTGGTCCGCGCCATCAACCACAGTGCGATGTCGGGCGGGTCCAAGACCAAGTCCACGGCACCTTGCGCAGTAGCGGACTGCGGCATGGCTTGGAACTTCGCCGACTCCGGCGATTGGGCGATGGCGACACCCCCCGCAGACTTGATCGCGCTCATGCCGATCGTGCCATCAGAGCCAGTGCCAGACAGCAACACGCCGATCCCGCGATCACCCCACTCCCGAGCGACTGACTCGAACAGGAGGTCGATGCTCGGGTGTGGACCCAGACGATCCTGCGGCTCGCTAACTCGCAGCCGACCATCGGACACCGTGACCTCACGGTTGGGAGCGGCAACCGCGACGACGTCAGGCTCCAAGGCTTGGCCGTTCGTGGCGACCACCACGCGCAACTGGGTGTCGTTGGACAGTAGATCAACCAGGACGCTCGGGTAGTCGGGAGCCACATGTTGGGCGACTACGTAGGCAGTCAGTGAGTCTGGAACAAGGTACCCAACGAGGCCCACCAGCGCCTCCAGGCCACCGGCCGACGAGCCCGTGGCAACTAAACGCTGCGGACCGGATGCGGGCTTCACGGCCCGACCAGCTCTTCGACTCATCTCTCGCCTGCCATCCCCCCTCCCCGCAGCCCCAGTCATTGGACGGTACTGGCGATTGGTAGCCGGACGCAACCGGGCCCAGCCAGGCATCAGCCGATCACCCCGCGCGTTCCCTACGCCTGCGGGACCGATCCATGATCCCCAGCCATGGACCGGGCGTGACCGTTGGCGCTCCGCCCAGGGATCGGGACAAAACGGACACGCCACATTCGCAATCCAGCTCGCGACGGGGCGCGGCTAGTCCGCGGCCATGTCGACGAAACGCGAGTAGTGGCCCTGGAATGCGACCGTGATCGTGTCGGTGGGGCCGTTCCTGTGCTTGGCGACGATGAAGTCCGCCTCACCGATCCTGCTGCTGTCCTTGTCGTAGGCATCCTCACGGTGGATCAGCACGACTACGTCCGCATCCTGCTCGAGGCTGTTGTGGACAGCCATGCCGTCAGCGATGAAGTTGTGCGTACCCAGGACCGTGGCGTCAAAGACCTCACGCTGGCCGATCGACTCCACCGACACGATCTCGTCCCAGGTCACGTCGTTCGTGGCCACCAGGTCCAGCCCGGAGTTGCCGAGAACTTCGGCTACTCCAGCGAGTCGGCCTCCGGCTGACGGCACGTCCTGGCTCACATCCCCTGAAGCCGAAGTTGCCGACCCAGCGTGCGAGTCCTCAGGTCCCCCAGCCATGACCCGCTGCACGTCCTCCCACATGCCAGGCGGCGCCGCATCATCGCCGCCTTCCGCGCTGCGATCGAGCAGCGCCCATGCTTTCGCAGCTTCGGCGCACGGACCGAATCCACCCACTGCGTCCAGGAACACCCTCTGCTCCAGCGATCCAACGACCGAAACGCGGAACAGGGCGGACTCACCATTCGCCACTTCGCCAACGTGGGCCGTCAGCCCCAGGCGCAGCAGCAGCCGCGCTACGTCATCAGCGAACCTGCGCGCACCAGTGCTCACGTGAATGGATCCCTGATGGCCATCCGAAGGCGGCCGGATATCTCCGCACGCGGCCCAAAGGTGCCTCAGGAACAGGGCAACTTGCTCTGTCGGCGCGCCGAAGACCCCGGCTGGCACTCTCGGCTCGACACCTTCCAGGCCGCGAACGCCGAGGTCACGCAACCACTCAGTGATGGGGTTGCGCAACCACCCGCCGATGCCAGGCGGGGTCGGGAAGATCGTCGTCCAGGATTGCGAATCGTCTTCTCGCTTGCTGAGGGTTTCGATACCGAACCTGCTGTACGCGGCCTTGCGTACGGCCGTCACGCTGTCCAGATCCCGGCTAACGCACGACAGCCACCGCCGACCTAGCAGAGTCCCGGCGCCGAGTATGTGCGCCAGCAACGTGATCTCGAACCGGTCCATTGACTTGCTCTCGATTGGATCCGGCAAGCGACGCGGCACGGCTACACGCGCGCCGGGACCCAGCTCACGCACTGCTCTCCAGCCTTCGTGAGTGAGCAACGGATGGTTGCCGGTGGCGTTCACGACCCGGCCGGACGCGGTGCGAACGCGGAACACCTCGCGGGTTCCAGTCGGGAAGACGTGCGTCAACGTTCGCGCCCGATAGCGCAGCGAGTCGTCGAGTGACCAAACCGGAACCTCGCGAGCTCCGGCAGCGTGAAGCTCGCCCATGGTCACCTCTACCCCGGTGTCTGCTCGGATCACCCTGGTTTCGGCGGTCAGGCATCCGGACTCACGCAGGTCCGACAGCATCGGCTTCTTGTCGTTACGTGACTCCGGACCACGGTTCAGCTGACTAATGGCGATGATCGGCACATCCAGCTCCTTCGCCAGCAGCTTCAGTGACCTGGAGAACTCCGACACCTCCTGCTGGCGAGACTCCACCTTGCGTCCCGAGCTCATCAGCTGCATGTAGTCCAGCACAACGAGCCTCAGGTCATGGCGCTGCCTCAGCCGCCGGCACTTGGCGCGAATCTCGGTCATGGTCATGTTCGGGGAGTCGTCCACATAGAGCGGCGCCTCGTGCAAGACCCCCTGGCGGGCCGCTATCTTTCGCCATTCCGCGTCACCCATGCGTCCCGAACGCATGTGATGCAGGGGGATCTGCGCCTCGGCGCTCAGCAAGCGCATGACGATTTCGTTGCGGCTCATCTCAAGGCTGAATATCGCGCTCGGCAGACCGTGCTTGATCGACGCCGAACGCGCTATGTCCAAGCCAAGGGTCGAGTTGTGCGTGGGGACCATCGACCGCCCGGCGAGGTACTGGTGGTCCGAGTTGCCAACCTCCATACACCTGACAGGAACACTGGGGATCTTCGTCACGGCGGTGATCAAGCGCTGGTCGCCGTTGGACCCGCTTCCAGCGGCCAGCTCCTTGTGAAGCAAGCGCAGCTCATCGCAGCCGAACACGACTTCCTGCGTCTCGATGATCAATGCCGTCGCCGCCGCGCCCCCCAGCGTTCGAGATGGCTCACCACGCACATCCGCGCGCATCCCAAGACCCATCAGCAACTCGTAGATGCCCTGGGCGAGGCTTCGAGAGGTAACACGCATGACCACTGCCCCGGTCGGCGTTATCACGCCAAGACTGTCCGCAATCCCCGCCAGGAGATCCCGCCTCTGACCTTGCGAGGCCCGCAAGTATTCGCCGCCGACATGCGAGGGTGCCGCTGGGCCGCCGGATGGCCCGCGGGCTACCGCCGCCATAGAAGTGCCCTCAGCTTCAAGACGCATGGCGATCTCCGCCTGGTCCTCGGCCAGCCGGATAGGTTCGGAACCGCCTGCCAGCGCCAGCTGGACACCATAGGTGTACGGCGGTATCGGAAGATGCCTATAGGGCAGTTCCAAGGGCTTGGTGTTTGCGATGGAGCAGGGGCCGTGCGGCAAGTCTCGATCGTACTTCCGGGCGATCTGGGCGGTCGTCGTGATGATCTTGGGCAGCGAGGAGTCGGCGGCCAAACCGGTCCCTGTTGGGCTACTCGTTTCCCACTGATGGTCCGCGTCAGCCACGATCCGGCTTCCGTCACAGAACTCAACCAGGTAGCAGTCATGACCGAACATCACCGGGGTAGCAGCATTGACGGGCGTGGGATGCCCGTCGGCTCCGAGAACCTCATCGCCCACACGGATCGATCCCATGTCGGTCCAGCCAGCTGGCGTCGGAATCGGCGTGTTCAGCGCCAGCGCCTTGCCGATGGCCGGGCGAGCGGCGACTATCACGAGCTGGCCCGGATGAAGCCCGTTAGTCAACCGGTCTAGATCCGCGAAACCCGTAGGCACTCCGACCATGTCCCCGCTGCGCGAGGCAATGCCCTCAATCTCGGCGACAGCCCCATCCATGATCTCCGCCAGGGACACGTAGTCCTCACTGGACCGCCGAGCCGTCACGTCGAACACCTCGGCCTGCGCCTGGTCGACGATCTGGTCGACATCCCCCTCTCCCGCGTAGCCCCATTGAACGATCCTGGTCGCCGCGCTCACGAGTCGGCGAAGGATCGCCCGGTCTCGCACGATCTGGGCGTAGTAGGCAGCGTTCGCGGCGGTCGGCACACCTGCGATGAGCGTGTGCAGGAACGCCGCGCCCCCAACCCGGCTCAGATCACCGGTGCGGGTCAAAGAGTCAGAGACAGTGACCGCGTCAGCCGGTTCGCCCCGGCCGAATAGGTCAGTCACAGCCCCGTAGATCGTTTGGTGTGCCGGTGCGTAGAAGTCATCGATTCGGATCGTCTCTACTACGTCAGCGATCGCGTCCTTGCTGAGCAGCATCGCTCCCAGCACGGATCGCTCAGCGGCGAGATCCTGCGGCGGCGTCCGGGCTGGCCCGGTCACCGGGTCAGCCCGATCAGCGAACTCCGCGACGGTCACGCTGACTTTCCCACTGCGTACCTCCTCGGTCTCGCCCTTCCTATCCGGTGGGTCCGACACAGACACCAACCGCCAGGACGGCTGGCGCGGGGCCGCGCGATTTCCACGGCCCATCCCGCCCCGCACCAGACGTCCCTGCCCCCGGTACCTCAGCCCTGCCAACACGCTTGACAGGTGCCGCCTCCAGGCCGACACCTAACCCGCTGACAGGGAGCTTCGCGGACGGGGTTCCGCTCACCAAGGCGTCACGCTAGGCATCCCGCGAGCATCTGTCGAGACCCAAATGCGCGACCCTGTGGACAAGCCTGTGGACACTACGCCTGCGACATGCTCACTGAGCTGTGGACTACCTGTGGATCGCGCCATTGGACTCAGGCTGCCACGCTGGCTGACTAGGCGAATCTCGATCCACCGCCTGTGGAAGAACAAGTCATTCCCGACCAGTTGTGTTCCATGTGGGCAGATCGAAGTCACCTATGTTGCCGACCGCCGGGTGCTTCCGCCCCATCTGCCCGTTCGCCATGGCGCGGAGCAGGTTCGTTGTCACCTTCTTCGCGAACGCGCGCCCAGCTGGCGGTGCCTGATTCCGGAGTCCGCGAAGGACCCAACCCATGGTGCCGGTGGCGAAGACACCTGCCCCGGACTTCGCTGTGTAGTACGAACTCGTCGACACGGTCGGCGCGCCCTCGCAGTCCACGGGACTGGCCGCGACGATGCGCAGGTTCTTCGGAGTTCCGGGAACCGGGTAGGCCCGGTCTACCTCCACGTCCAGAATCCCCGGGACGGTTCCGTTGACCCCAATCCCGGTGCCCCGGAACAAGAAGAACCCTGGGTCGGTCACCGTGTACGTCCCTGTGGCCGGATAGCACTCATAGTCCTGCCCCACAAGGGAATGTTCGGGATCGGCTCCCGGTTCGTCGCGGAACCTGGCAGTGGTCGTCGGACCGTCGACAGGATCCTCCCAGGCGGACTTGTAGATCTCCATCATCCGCGCGCCCGCTGGGCCCTCAACCAGGCGAACCCTCCAGAACATGGTGTTGGCTCCAAGGAAGGCAAGGTCCACGCCGGCGTCGCGGGCCTTGGTGACAGCTGCTCGCTGAGGAACACTCCAGTACTCGTTGTGTCCCAGCGACAGGACGCCCTCCGCGCCAGACAAGGCACGTGGGTCTACGTCCAGATCACTGGCGGCGACATACGACACATCGATTCCGAGTCTTTCGGCCATGCGGACCACCGGGTGCTCGTATGCCAGGTACTTGCCAGTTCCGCTGCCACTCGTGTACGGCCGTGCGAACGAAACCGCGCGGGCCCTGTCTTCGAACCCTCCGGGACCGAAGTACGCCGAGCGGCCTCCCCACTCGTTGTAGGCCTGCCAGGTGGTGTCAGCCATTACGAGCACGATCCGCCCCGCGACATCCGGGCTGCGAACGACCAAGGGGATGAGCGACTCAGCTCCGTTGCTGCCCTTCAACCGCAGCAGGTACATGCCAGGGCTCCAGCCCTGTGTCGTGAAGGACAGCGACTGCCGCCAGTCCGCGTATGAAGTCCGGGTCGCGGCTACGAACCCTGAGCCGTCTTGACGCTGGCCCGGCTGTACCTCCGATGTCCAGACCCGACGACCCTGGGCTCCCCCGTACCAACCCATCCGATAGGCGGACACACGCCACTTCCGCGCTCCCGTCGACACGAACAGCCGGACCCGGTCACCAGGAGTCGCAGACGAGCGGTCCGCGAACCCCGACATCGCGCGCCAGTCCGATGACCGTGTCTTGGCCGCACGCCACCCCCGGTTGCCAGGCAGCGAGTTCTCAGACGCGATGTTCCAGACCGCTTCCTCAGGAACCGCGTCAGATGCCGTCTGGCGCCCGCCGTCGATCGGCGGCTCTGCGATCGTGGAACAGCCCGACAGGGCAAGGACAGCGGCGGTCGCGGGCACGACGAAGCGTGATGGCAGCACCGCTCGATTATCAGCCAGGTACCGTGAATCCGTGCATTTCCGGATCACCACGGTGTGTCTTGGCAACATCTGCCGCTCTCCGATGGCTGCGGCAGTTCTGATCAGCAAGTTCGCGGACGCGGGACTGGCCGACGTGCGCGTGCGTTCTGCCGGAACCGCCGGATACCACATCGGCGAGGACGCCGATCCGCGCGCTCGCGCGACCCTCCGCGAAGCCGGGTACGACCTGAATCACCGGGCCACACAGGTCAGCCCGGAGATGCTCCACGACTCCGACCTGCTCTTGGCGATGGACACGGCCAATGCCGATGACCTGCGCTCACTGGCGAACCGGCATGGCGCTCCACGCGATCGCATCCGTCTACTGAGGTCCTTCGACCCGAGCTGCCCGGACGAAGCCGACGTGCCAGACCCTTACTACGGTGGTCGCGACGGTTTCCGTGATGTGCTGGACATGATCGAGAAGTCCGCCGACGGGGTGGTTGTCTATGTCAGAGACGAACTCGAGCAGGGCCGCACGCCGGGCGCTTGAGCGCCTCGGACTGCGCGCACCGCGGCTCACGACGGTCTCGGGCGGATCGATCTGCGACGCCTGGAGGGCCGAGACCGATGAAGGCACCCTGTTCATCAAGGTCCATGGGGCGGGCCCTTCGGACATGTTCCTGACCGAAGCGGCCGGACTGACTTGGCTCGCCGACGCAGGCGCGCCAGTTCCCGAAGTCATCGGCGCCGACAGTGAATCGTTGGTGCTGCGATGGCTGGACCGATCCAGGCCAGATGCCCGGATGGCGAGAGAATTCGGAGCCACGCTGGCCCGCCTCCACCAGACACCAGCGGACGGCTTCGGAGTCGCCCCGCCCGGGGCAACCCACGGGTACATCGGATCAGCTCCGATGCCATACGGACGCTGGGACGCCTGGGGTCCGTTCTACGCGGAGGCCCGGGTGCTCCCCTACGCCCAACAGGCCCACGCGCTTGGGCATCTGACAGGCCAGGACCTGCGGGTAATCGATCGGTTGTGCGACCGGCTGATCGCCCAAGACCCAGAGTTGACCGCAGGAGCCGCAGGTCCCGTCCGGGTCCATGGCGACTTGTGGCATGGCAACGTGCTGTGGACCTCAAGAGGCGCATTCCTGATCGACGCGGCAGCCCATGGAGGATGCGGCTTCACCGATCTGGCGATGCTGGTCCTCTTCGGCACACCGAATCTGGGCGAGATCGTGACCGGGTACCGCAGCGTTGCCGATCTTCCACCCAGCTGGCATCAGCGTCTGGGGCTGCACCAGCTGTTTCCGCTCCTGGTACACGCGGTGCTGTTCGGCGGAGGCTACGGTCCGAGGGCTGCGGCAATCGCGGCGAATCACGCGTAGCCAAGCGGTCAGTGGCTGGTCCTATTCGCTGACGACTTCCACCGACAACTCGGCGGAGACCTCCGGGTGCAGTCGTATCTCGATGAGGTGAGCGCCGACGTGCTTGATCGGATCAGGCACGTGAACAATGCCGCGGTCGATGTCCGGTCCCCCGGCTGCCCTGATCGCCCCCGCGAGGTCCTTCTCCGTGACTCGACCGAACAACTGACCGCCCTGGCCCGAGCGCACGGACACGCGGACGCTCAGCCGTGACAGCTCGGACTTGACCTCTTCCGCGCGGTCCTTGTCGCGAATCTCTCGAACCTCGCGCGAACGCCTGATTTGCGAGATCTGCTTCTCGCCACCCTTCGTCCAAGCGATAGCCATCCCTTGGGGAACAAGGTAGTTGCGACCGTACCCATCCTTGACGTCGACGACGTCGCCCGCGGAGCCAAGACTGTCGACCTCTTTGGTCAAGATCAGCTTCATTCCGTCTCCTTGCCGATCAACGAGCTGTAGAGGTGTAGGGCAGCAACGCCATCTCCCGGGCGTTCTTCACCGCTGCGGCCACCGACCGCTGGTGCTGGTTGCAGTTGCCGGTCACGCGACGAGCCCGAATCTTCCCCCGGTCTGATATGAACTTGCGCAGCAGCGCGATGTCCTTGTAGTCCACATACTCGACATTGTCCAAGCAAAACTGACACGGCTTCTTCCGAGTCGGCCTGACTATCTGAGGCTTCGCCATCTACTTGACTCCCGAAAAGTGCGCCGGTCTGCTCGGACCGGACATCTGTTGCTGTTTCTTCTTTGTTGGCCCGCTTCGGCTCGCCGACGGGCCGGATCGTCGCTAGAACGGAGGCTCGTCGCCCGGAGGCGGCGTGGCCCAGGGATCGTCAGCGCGAGCGGGGGCACTCCCACCACTAGCGGCGCCACCAGCAGCGCCACCGGCACCACCGTTTGACCTCTGGACGCGGTTGACTTTGGCGGTGGCACTTCGCAAGGCCGGGCCCACGTCATCAACCTCGATCTCGAACACGGTTCGCCGCTCGCCCTCTCGGGTCTCGTACGAACGCTGCTTCAAGCGGCCGGTGACAATCACGCGCAGACCCTTCTGCAGGGATTCTGCGACGTTCTCCGCGTACTGTCTCCAGACATTGCACGTCAGGAAGAGCGAATCTCCGTCCTTCCACTCGCTGGTCTGGCGGTCCAGATAGCGAGGTGTTGACGCGACTCGGAACGATGCGACCGCCGAACCGGATGGCGTGAATCGCAACTCCGGGTCAGCTACTAGGTTCCCGACGATCGTGATCTGAGTGTCGCCTGCTGCCATGAATCCTCCTACTCGTGGGCGTCGACGCGGACGACCTTTGTCCGCAATACTGACTCGTTCAAGTTCAGCTGCCGATCGAGTTCCTTGACCGCGGCGGACTCGCAAGTCACGTCCAGCACGGCGTACACGCCATCGGTGTGCTTCTCGATCTCATAGGCCAGTCGGCGCCTGCCCCAGACGTCGATGCCACCAACCGTCCCGCCTTCATGGCGGATGACGTTCAGGAACGCATCTAGTGTCGGCTGCACAGTCCGCTCCTCCAGATCGGGAGCGAGAATCACCATGGTTTCGTAGCGGCGCACGTCAGCACCAGCCTCCTTCGGACTGACGGCCACGGACGTTCCGCGGCAGGAGAGCTTTCAGCGTACCCGCCTAATGCGCAAGCGCGTAATCCGCTGTGGACAACCCCGAATCGGGCGCGGCTCTCGCGGGCTGGGACGGGTATCTCCGGGGGTCGGGGTGCTGTCTTTGTCCACAGGTGCTGGTTTGTCGTTTGTTGTCCACAGCCTGCGTGGTGTGCCGTTGATTGTCGGACCCTCGTGGGAACATGTGTGCGAGTACAGGTTTCCTCTACGAAGCGGGGTGGGGGTCCCCCGGCGAAGTGGGGGTGGGGGTGGGGTCATGTCGGTGGCTGAGTTGGGTGGGTCTTCCGAAGCTGGGGGCGTGGGGTGCGCGGCGTCGCCGCCGGTTGCTGGGGTGATGTCGGCGCTTATGGCCGCGGCTGACGCGACGGTTCCCTCGGGCCTGGGCTGCGGCGACGTATTGGCTGCG
>JAUYJT010000037.1 GCA_030700225.1 Candidatus Nanopelagicales bacterium
GGGGGAGTATACCCCGGGTGCGGCGTTGGCTCGGTTGGTTCGGGCCCGCGAACCGTACTGCCGCCACCCGGGGTGTCGCCGCCAGTCCCAGTCTTGCGATCTCGATCACGCGCTCCCATGGCCCAAGGGGGCCACCACAGCGCAGAACCTTGGGCCGTTGTGTCGGAGGCATCACAACCAAAAGACCCACCACGGATGGGACCTAGACCCGGGCCTGGACCCCGACCCTGGCCCAGACCCCAAGACCGGGCAAGACGGCAACGAGGCAGCGGCCGGGTGGACATGGCGAACTCCAGCAGGCATCACCATCACCGACAAACCCCCACCGCCACTACGGGAGTAGCCGGGGTGGGGGCCCGAGGCCGCGCCCCTCCCCCTTCCCGCTTCGCGGGTGGGGGGACCCCCACCCAAATCCGAAGGGCCTCTAATGGGTGTCCCCCCACCCGCCGTTGCGCGGCGGGAAGGGGGAGGTGTCTTGCTCAAGAGTTTCGGCCATTCCCCACAACGACCGCCTCTGTATAGGGGAGCCAAGCTGATGGGTTAGGCCGGGCCTACGCGAGTACTAGGACGGGACCGGCCCCAGCTCGGTGATGCGCTCACTCGTGAAGAACGTGGCTGGCTCCGCGGCACTGCCGCAGGACGGCGGGCGCGGTGCGGATCGATGCTCGCGCAGCTCGACTAGCCATCGCCGCGCCGAAGTCGAAACTACTACGCCTTCTGGCGTAGCACGCGTGCTCAGGTCGGCCAGGGGGACTCCAGCGCTGGTCATGACATCCCATTCGGCCACTTGCTCCCCGGCGGAGCGCCCGATCCGGCCGCGGACGATGCTCGCAGCGAGATGGCGTCCCTCAAGCGCATCGCGGGCCGCGTCCGTGGTGAGTCGGCCCAACATGATCCCGTCGCTGAGCCGAAGCGCTGTGGGGGCGAATCTGTGGCCCTTGATGTGGGAGATCTGCCAGACCCGGGCGTCGCACAGCGCGCGGAAGAGCTTCCTGCCGACTTCAGCGCAACATCTGTCCCGCTTGGAGTTCGTGCAGATGAACAGAATCTGGGCAGCGGGGGAGTTTCCGGCCAGGGCATCGGGCGTCAGTGGATCGCTGGCCGGAAGCATGCCGGATGTCGCTGAAACCGCTGTGGGTGTCGCATCGACTCGCCACCAATGGCGCATCCCCTCGGTCGCGAAATCACGTCCTCGTCGGGCCATGAGCAGGCGAGCAGTCGGATCGCTGGCGAATGCCCTGAGCGAATCCGCTGGTGCTCGCGCCATGCGGTTCTCGAAGGTCGCATCCCGACCCCATGGTCCGGGTTGCTCCACGATCAGCAGCTTTGATTCGGTGAGGGCCGAACCGAGCAGGGGTTCGCCGACGGCTGCGCTCGCCGCGCGGCAGGAGGTCACGAAACGGATCCTCCGATGTCCGCGACCGCCTCATCCAGCAGCGTCCCCGATCCGTCCCTGCGCGGATCGATGTCGGGCATCTCGATCGGGGCGCCGGAAGCTGTTGCCGCTCGCACCGGGCCCAGGCCAACCCATGCCTTGAGCAAGGTGTCCTCGTCGGAGCGGAACTTGTGGCAGCGCACTCCACCCGTACCGCGGCCCTTCGACGGGTAGGCGTCCATGGGCGTGACCTTCGCGCGCCCTGGCGAGGTCCCCGCCAGAACCGTGCTCGTCCCCGAGACAGACGCGACGACGGGGTCCTGTCCCGCCGGAATGACGCCGAAGAACACCACCTGATCGCCTGGCCCCAGCTTGATTCCGGCCATCCCGGCGGCGGATCGACCTTGCGTCCGCACGGATTGGGCAGGGAACCGCAGCAGTTGCCCGCTGGTGCTCACGAACACGAGCTCATCGGAGTCCGAGCCCACGTCAGCGACCCCCACGACGTCATCGCCGTCGGACAGCCGGATGACATCCCACAGGTCTTTGCTCGCGGGGCCGTTGGGGGCGACGCGCTTGATCAGGCCGGAGCGAGTGGCTAGCGCGAGTCCGAGCGATTCATCGGACAAACTGACTAGCCCGACCGGGCGCGAGGACCCCGACAGATCCAGCAACGCGCCCAGTGGGACACCTCCTGCCAGAGTCGGTGCGCCGTCCGTGGCGGGAAGCCCAGGCAGTTCAATGACCGGGAGCCGGTGGACGAAGCCGTCTGACGTGACTAGTCCCACGTGCCCTCGTGTAGACGCGCGGGCGGCGCTGACGATGCAGTCATGGCTGGCACGGGGCCCGTCTCTGCCTGGCGGCTCGGCGCCAGATGTGCGGGCCAGCGTGCCTGTGTTGCTCAACAGCACCCAGCAGGGAGCATCGGCAACCTCCAGCGGCGCCTCTGGCTCCGCGACGCCGCCTTCAGATTCCAGAAGCACGGTGCGTCGGGGGTTCGCGTGCTTGTCGGCGACGGCGGTCAGTTCCGCGGCGACGAGCGCCCGCAGTCGCTTCTCATCGCCCAGGACCGCGTCGAGTTCCTCTATCCGCCCGCGCAGGTCGCTGGCTTCGGTCTCCAGTTCCAGCCTGGAGAACTTCGTCAGTCTTCGCAGCGGCATGTCGAGGATGTACGTGGTCTGCTCATCGGACAGCTCGAAAGCCGCCATGAGCCGGTGCCGGGCCTGCGCGGTGTCGTCACTGCCACGGATGATCGCGATGACCTCGTCAATGTCCAGGATCGCTACCAGCAGCCCCTCGACCAGATGAAGACGCTCGCGGGCCCGTGCTCGTCGGTGCGAAGAGCGGCGCCTGACCACGTCGATGCGATGGTCCAGAAACACTTGGAGAAGCTCGATGAGCCCAACCTGGCGGGGTCGTCCGTCGACGAGGGCGACGTTGTTGATGGAGAACTGTTCCTCTAGCGGCGTGAGTCGGAATAGCTGCGCCAGCACCGCCTCGGGATTGAACCCGGCCTTGGTCTGTACTACCAAGCGCAGGCCGTGCTCGGCGTCGGTGAGGTCGGCGAGCCCGGAGATCCCGGTCAGCTTCTTCTGGATCACTAGGTCTTTGATGCGTTCGATCACTCGCTCGGGGCCAACCGAGTAGGGCAGCGACGTAACCACGATTCCCTTGCCGCGAGCTGATACCTGCTCGACCCGCGTCGTCGCTCGCATCCGGAAGCTGCCCTTTCCGGTCGCGTAGGCCTGGCGGATGCCATCGAGCCCAACGACGATGCCACCGGTCGGCAAATCGGGGCCGGGGATCATTCGCATGAGATCGGTCAGCTTGGCGTCCGGGTGCGATAGCAGATGGCGTGCGGCAGCCACGGTTTCGCCAAGGTTGTGCGGCGGCATGTTCGTCGCCATGCCGACCGCGATTCCAGATGCCCCGTTCACCAGCAGGTTGGGGATGGCGGCTGGCAGCACGGTCGGCTCCGTCTCGCGGCCGTCGTAGTTGGACACGAAGTCAACGACGTTTTCATCCAAAGACCGTGTCATCTCCAGCGCGGGTGCCGCCATCCGGCATTCGGTGTAGCGCATCGCGGCGGGGCCGTCGTCCAGCGACCCGAAGTTGCCGTGGCCGTCGACCATCGGTAGCCGCAGCGTGAATGCCTGGGCCATTCGGACGAGCGCGTCATAGATAGCGCCATCGCCGTGCGGGTGGAGCTTGCCCATTACCTCGCCAACCACGCGGGCAGATTTCACGTGACCGCGGTCAGGGCGCAATCCCATCTCCGCCATCTGGTACAAGATCCGCCTCTGAACGGGCTTGAGACCATCGCGCGCGTCTGGCAGAGCGCGGGAGTAGATGACCGAGTACGCGTACTCAAGGAATGAACCCTGCATCTCTTCGGTGACGTCGACGTCGACTACGCGTGGAGCTTGCGACGGGGTCCGCGAACGTGTCATTTGTCCTCCTGCCGCTGCCAGGGTATGCGGCTCTGGGGGCTCACATCGTCACCGACTCGGCCGCCGGGGATCGTCAAGGACCCAGGATCGCTAGCGTGGGCACGTGAGCAGTTCTGAAGAAGGCCAGGAGCCATCGGAACCCCCCGGGTATCCAGAACAGTGGGAAGCTGATGTTGTCCTACGGGACGGCAGCACATGCCATCTGCGGCCGATCCGGCCATCCGACGCGGACGCGTTGCGTAGGTTCCACTCGCACTTGTCCCCGGAGACGATCTACACGAGGTTCTTCTCCCCCTACCCGGATCTGTCCGACAAGGATGTCGTGCGGCTGACATGTGTTGACTACGACGCGCGCATGGCCCTGGTGGCCACCGTCGGCGGAGAAATCGTTGGTGTCGGCCGCTATGACCAGGTCGGCGAAGTCGATGCGGAGGTCGCCTTCACGGTCAGGGACGACTATCAGGGGCACGGTCTGGGGTCCGTGCTGCTGGAGCACCTCGCCGCGACCGCCCGAGAGCGCGGACTGCGCAGGTTCGTGGCAGATGTGCTTCCGCAGAACCGGCGGATGGTCGGCACATTCTCGCGCGCCGGATACCGGGTCGCGCAGGAGCTGGAAGATGGCGTCGTCAAGCTGGCATTCGACATCGAGCCCACGCAAGAGCTGCGCAGCGTCATGCAAGCCCGCGAGCACCGTGCGGAGTCGCGGTCAGTTGAGCGTCTACTCAGTCCCGCGTCCATAGCGGTCGTGGGGGCATCCGGCCGAGCGGAATCGCTCGGGGGAGTCATGCTGAGAAACCTGATCGCCGCCGGGTTCGAAGGCCCGCTCTACCCGATCCACCCGAGCGCGAAGGAAGTGGCGGGGCTAAGAGCGTATCCCTCGGTTCTGAAGACCCCCGGTCGGATTGATCTGGCGATCGTCGTCGTTCCGGAGGACCGCGTGTCAGATGTCGTCGACGAGTGCGCTCAAGCGGGAGTCCACGCTCTGGTGATAGTAAGCGCGGGGTTCTCCGACTCGGGTCCGGCCGGAGCGGAGAAGGAACGGGAGCTCTCGGCACGTGTGCGCGAGCACGGAATGCGGATGGTAGGGCCGAACTCCCTGGGGCTGATCAACACTGATCCGCGTGTGAAGCTAAGGGCCGCGCTTGTTCACATGGCGCCTCCGCGCGGCCGGGTCGCGCTGGCGTGCCAGTCCGCGGCTTTGGCTGTCGCCGCTCTGGATCGTATGGCGCTGCGGCGACTCGGCCTTTCATCGTTCGTCTCGGTGGGCAATCGGGGCGACGTCTCCGGCGATGAGTTGCTTCACTTCTGGATGTCCGACGGCGTGTCATCGGTCGTCCTGATGTACGTGGAGAGCATGGCCAGTCCGGCGAAGTTCATCCGAGTCGTTCGGAACGTGTCCCGCCAGAAGCCGGTTGTGATCGTGCGAGCCGGACGCACGAGCCAGGCGTTCCCCTTGGGCGCCCGGCCGCGGCGCACGGAGTTACCCGCCAAGGCTGTAGACCATCTGCTGGCAGATGCCGGCGTCGTGGAAGCCAACTCTCTGGGGCAGATGATCGATATCGGGGGGATACTCGCCTGCCAGCCGCTCGCGCCCGGGCGCAGAGTCGCTGTAGTTGGCGACACGCACAGTCTGGTACTCCTGGCTTCCGATACCTGCGTCACAGCCGGCTTGTCCGTCGTGGCGCAAACCGTTCTAAGGGGCGAGGATGTCGCCGAACTCATGGCCGACGAGTTGCGGGAGCTGGTCAAGGGCGAGAGCACGGATGCGGTTCTAGTTGTTCACGTGCCGCCTGTGTTCTCTCCCGAGTCGGGTGTGCGGGACGCACTGGTAGCAGCCTCCAATGCTTCCGCGGTGCCCGTGCTCGCGGTCTTGCACGCCGAGGAGGGGACCAACGCGCTGCTCGTGGCACCGGCACCCGATGGTTCAGCCGGGCACGGGTCGGTTCCGTGTTTCGGGACAGTTGAGGAAGCCGTGCAGGCCTTGTCACTCGTGGTTGGGTACTCCGAGTGGAGACGCAGGCCCCGCGGAGAGGTACCCGAGCACTCCGACATCGACACCGAGAGGGCACGTGAGCTGCTGGAGGGGATACTGACGGGCGGCATTCATTCGTCCGACACAGTGAGGGTGTCGGATTCCCAGATGCGGCACCTCCTGGCCTGCTACGGGATAGGGATTTGGCCCTGGCGACCGATCGGGAATGAGGACTCCGCCGTCGCCGAAGCTGATGAGCTTGGATGGCCGGCGTTGCTGAAGACAACGGACCCGAGATTCGCCCGCAGTGGAGACAACC
This sequence comes from Candidatus Nanopelagicales bacterium, assembly GCA_030700225.1. Lineage (NCBI taxonomy): Bacteria > Bacillati > Actinomycetota > Actinomycetes > Candidatus Nanopelagicales > Candidatus Nanopelagicales bacterium. The sequence continues at coordinate 6,117 of JAUYJT010000037.1, forward strand.
GTGGCGTCAGGACGAGCCTGGAGAATGAACACGCCTTGCGTGCCGCGTACCTTTCACTGTCCGCGTCCCTGGATCACACCGCCATGTCACAACTTGTTGTGCAGCGGATGGCGCCGCCGGGATTCCATTGCGCGATTCGGACGCAGGAAGACCCCCTGTTCGGCCCGACGGTGTCGTTCGGATTCGGGGGAGCACTAGCCGATCTACTCGCCGATCGCGGGCATGTCGTTCCACCCATCACTGACGCCGACGCGGCCCGACTCGTGCGCCAGCCAGCGGCGGCGAGTCTCCTGTTCGGTCGGGGTGGAACCAGTGCTGTGGACGTGCCTGGGTTGGAGGACCTAGTCGTGCGCGTCGGGCGAATGGCGGACGAGCTGCCGCAACTGGCACAGCTGGATCTCGATCCCATCATCGTGTCGCCCGGGGGTCCGGTTGTCGCCGGTGCGGTTGCCTGGCTGCGGGTTCCCGAGTCCCGCAGCGACGGGGAGACCCGCCGACTCTCGGACGTCTGACGCGGACTGGGGCTGTTGGGTGGGATACTTGGCGGCATGGGAGATCATGGTGTGCGCAGTCGCCTGCGCCGGGACATCGAGCGTTCGGGCTACTACCCAGCCCTGGTGGACGACTCGCTGACCACGGCTCTGGGCGGCGAGCGGGTTCTGGACTTCATCGTCCATCACGAGGCCACATTCGACCGCGATGAGTTGCGGCGTCACGCGACGGTCGTGGCGCTGACTCCCACTCGCCTGATCCTTCAACACACGGATGACCATCCCGCCGACGAGACATGCGACACGCCCTACGCCACCTCGGTAGTTGAGGCCGTGCGGTTGTCGTCGATCGGAACTGTCGTGGTTACCCGTGTGGTCAAGGAACCCGAGCAGTATCGTCCGCACTCAGCCGCCTCGGAGGCGGTCCTGAGCATCGGATGGGGCGCGGTGAACCGGATCGAGCTGGAGCCCGCGAGTTGCGGCGACCCCGAATGCGACGCGGATCACGGTTACACGGGGTCCAGCACAAACGACGACCTTTCCCTGCGGTTCTCGGCGGCGGCCGACGGCGGAGATGTTGTCGAGCGCGCTCTTGATTTCGCCAAGTCCCTGAGTGCGGCGGCAGGCATCCAGCCAGCGTGACTGAACCTGTGCTTCCCGCGTACGGCTCACGCAGTCTCTGCGAGCTGCTGAGCTCCGTCGGCGACGGACTGGCGGTGCCCGGCTGCCGCGATGTGCTAGGTCTTGGCGCCAGGGATCGTGTGGCGGTTGTGATCATCGACGGCCTCGGATTGGCGCAACTGCGGGAGTGCGCCGAGAGTGCTCCGTTCCTGGCGGAGCGGACGGCAGCGAGCCTGACCTCTGTGTTTCCCAGCACGACCTGTGCCGCTCTGGGCAGCATCGGAACGGGTCTGACGCCAGGGCGCCACGGTCTGGTGGGAGCTTCCTTCGTCTACCCAGAGACAGGAAGGTTGCTCAATCCTCTGGGTTGGGGCAGTGGGCCGTCGCCGATCGCGGTGCAGCCTGAGCCCACGGTTCTGGAGCGCGCGGAGGCCGCTGGAGTGTCTATCGCGGTGGTGAGTGATCGCTCCTACAGGCACAGCGGCCTGACCGTCGCAGCTCTTCGAGGAGGGCAATACAAGGGAGCGGACGGCCCAGGAGAACGCGTGGCCACGGTTATCGAGTCCCTTGACGTTCCGGGGCGCGGCCTGGTTATTGGCTACTGGGGGTCGCTGGACCGGACGGCTCACGTCCATGGCGTGGCGTCCCCTCACTACCGCTTCGAGCTCTCCCACGTTGACCTTCTCGTACGTCAGATCGCTGCTTCGCTTCCCGCGGGCGCAAGACTGATCGTCACCGCCGACCACGGCATGATCGACTGCCCGGAAGTCATCGACCTGGATGCGGATCCGGGGTTCGGTGAGCATGTACGTTTGGTCGCCGGTGAGCCGCGGATGCGCCACGTCTATGCCCGTCGTGGGGCAGCGGCGGCGGTGGCGCGACGCTGGCAGGATCTCTTGGCGGACAAGGCCCAGGTGCTGCTCGGGGAGGAGGCCGTTGCCGAGGGCTGGTTCGGAGATGTTGATCCCGGGAACATCGAACGTATCGGATCCGTGCTCGCGATCGCTGGCCCGGGGATTCGGTTGGGAATGCCATCTCGTGATTCGGTTGTGTCTTCGCTTCTGGGTCAGCATGGCGGGCTGACCGAAGCGGAGATGGTCGTTCCGTTGGCGATGATCGACTGAAGCAGGACTCGCGTGCGGGACTCAGGAATGCTCGGTCGGGGTCCCGAAGAGCACCTCATCCCACCTCGGCGGTTTGGGAGCGGGTGGCTTTGGTGGGGGCTGGGTGGGCTTGGGCTGAGGTTGCGGGGCCGCGGGAGCAGTTAGCGGCCGCTTGGCGGCGCGGCCCGCTGGGTGATTGCTGGATTGTGGGGGCCGCTGGCCCGTCGGCGCATCATCATCAGTCGCCGGGTGGACAAGCTTTGGCCGGATGTCCGCGAAGAGGCGGTCCTCGGTGAACCAGCGAGCTTCATCATCGTCGGAGGTCAGGATCTTGGCGCCGAGGTCGAACGACCACGTCGCTACGCGGTCTCCCTTTCCGGCCGGGTAGGCCAAGAGCACAGTCCAAAGCCCATCCTCGCGGCGCCAGGCATCCCAGCGGGTCGAATCCTCGTCGATGCCGCGCTCGGCCAGCCTGCGGGTGACGAGTGAACCGAGGGTTGGGTCCTCCTCGCCGCGTCCCGCTGGGCAGGCGATGGCTTGCTCGGTCACCCAGCTGCGTTCCTGCAGCACGGGAGCGGCGAACGCTTGGACGCGTTCGACGGGCCAGCCGGAGTATTCAGCCACTTCCTCCGGCGTTGCGCCCGAACGCACTCTGGCTTGGACATCGCGAGCGGTCACGGGAGTCGTGTCGCCTTCGACCCGGATGACTCTGCCACCCCTGGTGGCTGCCCGGACTCGCTCGTCGATGGGCAGCGAGTACCGGGTTCCGTCTGGTGTGGACAGAATCAACGAGGCGCCGTCGTCGGACAGTCCCACGAAGGTCAGATCAGGCATCAAGACTCCTTGGCACACTTGGCGTCCAGGGATCCAAGTATGTACAACCGAGGCGCTCCCGCCGTCACTAGCCTCGCCGAGGACGTTGAGCCAGCGCTAATCGATCGCCGCCTCGTCCATCACGACGACATCCCGCGCCAGGCCGCGGAACGTGGCGGCGGTAACGGCGAACACGAGCACGGCGCCGACCGACATCACGATATAGCCGCGCGCTGGTACGAAGGCGTCGATGATCGCGCCGGAGGTAGTGGAGCCGATCGCCAGGCCGACGGCCATGGCGGAGACCGTGAGGGTGAGCGCCTCGGTTAGCCGGGCGGCGGGAACAGCGTTCTCCACCAGTGTGGTCGCTGTGATCAGCACGGGGGACACTGCCATGCCCGCCAGGAACGCCACTGGGGCGAGCATCGCCAGAGACGTTACGAACGGGTAGAAGGCTGTGACGATGGCGAGGGCCAAGGCATAGACGAGAAGCAGCCGGGCCGGGTTGGCTGTGACGCGGACAGCGCCGACGACTAGGCCGGCGATCAGGCTGCCGCCCGCGTAGAGTGCGAGCATCCAGCCAGTCAGAGCCTCCGCCCCTTCGGATTCTGAGAACGCGACGGTAGTCACTTCGAAGGATCCGAATATCGCGCCCAGCAGGGCCATGAGAACGGTCACGATGATCATCGTCCGGACCAAGAGCTTCGCATTTCCGTGCTGCTGCCGCTTGGGCCGGGGGGGAGGTTGCGTCGAGCGTTGGCTGGCAAGCCATCCTGAGCCAAGAACCACCAACGCCGCAGCCGCGATCAATCCCGTCTGATCTGCGATATAGACGCACAGCCAGGTGACGGCCAGAGGCCCCAGCATGAACACGAGTTCGTCGATGACGGCTTCGAGGGAGAACGCGGGACGGATCTCGTCTGTGCCGGTCAGCATGGCGGACCACCGGGCGCGCACACAGGCTCCCATGTTCTGAGTCATGCCGCCGGAGACGATTAGGAGCAGGAACTGCAGCGCCACGGGTCCGCGGTGTGTCGCCACGAACACGAACCCCAGCAGAAACAGGACCTCGCCGGCTGCCATCACTGGGAGTACACGGGCTTGCCCAAGCCTGTCGACGAATCGGGCTCCCAGTGGGCTGACAAGGGCCATGCTCAAAGAGAAGGTCGCGGACATGGCACCGGCTAGCGCGTAAGAATCCGTCTTGGCGCTAACTAGGAACACGATCCCGAGTGAGACCATCGCCACGGGAAGTTCTCCGACGAACCCGGCGGCCACGAACGCTGTAGCGCCCTTGCGCCGCAGGAGACTGCCGTACGGTCCGAGCACATCTGGATGCTACCGAGGCCCGACGACCATGGGCGGTCATCAGCCCGTGCGGACCGCCAGCGATGATCAGGGAATGGACGCGGCGAACCCCGAAGCTTTGCTGGTCGTGTCGTTCGGCGGGCCGGAGTCGGTGGACGATGTGGAGCCGTTCCTTCTCAGGGTCACTGGTGGCAGTGGGGCGCCCGCGCACCGAGTGGCCCAAGTGGCAGAGCACTATCGGGAGCTGGGAGGAGTGTCCCCACTCAACCAAGCCAACCGGGGCCTGATCGAGCGCCTGAGGGCACAGGCAGTCGCGCGCGGGCTTGGCGAAAGCGTGTATCTGGGCAACCGCAATTGCGAGCCGTTTATGGGCGACGTCATGGCGCGGATGCGAGAAGATGGGGTCCGCTGCGCGTCCGTGTTCATAACGAGCGCGTTCTCGTCATACTCGGGGTGTCGGCAGTACAGGGAGAACCTCTACGACGCTAGCGCTGGGCACGGTATCTACTTGAAGGTGCTGCCGAGATTCTTCGATCACACGGTGCTGCGGGACATCTGGGCGGACCGGATCGTCGAGTCCTGGCCGACGGGCAACCCAGTGCTGGTGTTCGTCACCCATTCACTACCCACCGCTATGGCGAAGGGACTCGGGCCCGGCGGGGGATACCTGCCGCAACACCGGCACCTGGCCCGCGCCGTCGTGGCGGCCTGTTCGCCGCGCCTGGCTAGCCCGCTTCCATTCAGGCTCGCGTTCCAGTCGCGGTCCGGGCCGCCGGACCAGCCGTGGTTGGAGCCGGACATCAACGAAGTAGTCGCGCAGGCCGCCGACGACGGTCACGATTCTTGCGTGGTGGCGCCCATTGGGTTCTGCGCGGAGAACCTGGAGATCATGTGGGACCTCGACGTCGCGGCGGCCCAGACCGCTAGGGAGCACGGCGTCGATTTTCACAGGCTCGCGCTTCCTCAGTCCGATGACCGGTTCGTCGGCATGGTCTGGGACCTGGTCAGGCGCTACCCGCGAGGACACTTGTGCGACCCGGAGTGCTGTCCGAATCCGCGTGGTGCTCGGCCAGCCACAGGTGATGCTAAGCGCACCTGAGCCCCGCGTCAGACTGACTCCATGGACAACACCCACACACACGGCGACCTGCGGGAGCTTGGTTGTCTGGCTGCGGGGATAGCCAGACAGGCTGGGGCTTTGCTTCTCGAAGGATGGCGCGACGTGCACGCAGTAGGGACCAAGTCGTCGCCGAGCGATCTGGTTACCCAGATGGACAGGGAGGCTGAGGCGCTGATCCGGCGGCGCATCGCTCAAGCCCGCCCCGGGGACCGCGTCCTCGGCGAGGAGGAAGGCGAGTCGCCGGGTGATGACAGACGGGCGCGATGGATAGTGGACCCGCTAGACGGAACCGTGAACTACTTCTATGGACTCCCGGCTTGGGTTGTCTCGATCGCCGTGGAGATTGACGGACACGTCGTCGCTGGCGCGGTCAATGCCCCGGCCTTGGGTGAGGACTATCTGGCGGTCGCCGGACAAGGAAGCCACCGCAGGAGCGTCGGTAAGGTCGAGCGGCTGGCGGTCTCGACCGCCACGGACACGCGCGAGGCACTGCTGGCGACTGGTTTCGGGTACCGCTGTGAACGACGTGCGGCGCAGGCGCGGGTCGTCGCTGAGCTGCTGCCGGAAGTGCGGGACATTCGCCGGTGCGGAGCCGCGGCCTTGGATCTGTGCTGGACGGCAGGCGGGCGGGTCGACTGCTACTACGAGCGTGGCCTGAAGCTGTGGGACTGGGCGGCGGGCGGGTTGATCGTTCGGGAGGCCGGTGGGGTTGTCGGGGGTTTGCACGGCCGTCCTGGTGGCTCTGAGATGGTCGTGGCTGCCCCGGCGCCGCTGTTCACTAAGCTGAGCGACCGGCTCGCTGGGCTTGATGCGGACTCTGGATGACCAAGCGTCAGTCGATTCGGCGCAACTCCGCGTTGTACCAGTGGGCGTTTCTGGTGTAGCTGGCAACCGCTCGATCATGCGCCCCGGGCAGAACCGCATTCGTGTGAATCTTCGCGGGCACTCCCAGCGCCTTCGCCAGGGGAGGCACTTCGGTGTCGTAGGGGATCAGGGCCTGAGCTCCGACCAGAGCGCCTTGGCGCACGATCGCCCGGTGCAGCACGATCGCTCCAGACCCGATGAGACAGTCATCCTCGATGGTGCACCCCTCCAGATGGACCCTGTGGCCGATGACACACCGATCTCCGATCAAGGTCTCGTGGTCGGGCGTGCAATGCACGATGGTGCCGTCCTGAACGGAAGTCCGCGCTCCGACTTGGATCGCGTTGTGGTCTCCCCGCAATACGGCAGTCGGCCACACCGTGGATTCCGGCCCGATCGTCACGCTTCCGATCAGGACCGCGTCGGGGTGTACGAATGCGCTGGGGTGGATCGACGGTTCGCGTTCGCCGATGGCGTACACGGGCATTTCCGGGGTCCCTTCGACGCTTAGAGTCTCAAGCATGTTACGTCCCGGCGGGTCGGATGTGCGTTTAAGTTCGGCATGAGGCAGAATGCCGGGCGCCGGTGCAGTGGGCACCGGCGCTTGACTAAGTACTGGCTTGACCAAGTACTGGCAGGAGAGACCAGCGGCGATGGCCACCGACTACGACGCCCCAAGGAAGACCGACGAGAGCTCTACCGATGCGAGCATCGAGGAGCTCAAGGCTCGCCGCGTCGATCGGGCCGCTTCCTCGGTCGATGTAGATGAGACAGAGGCAGCGGAGAACCTCGAACTTCCCGGCGCCGACCTATCGGACAAGAGCCTGGAAGTTCGCGTGCTTCCGAAGCAGTTTGACGAGTTCACGTGCACCGAGTGCTTCTTGGTGCATCACATCAGCCAGCTGGCCGATCCGGGCGCCATGGTCTGCGCGGACTGCGTCGCCTGAGAGCTGAGCGGGCTACGCCTGCGGCAGTGCCTCGGGTTCGGTCGTGACCTTGGCTATTCCACGTGACACAAGTGTGCTCACGACAGAAGCCGTGACCGCTGTCGCCGTCGCGAACAACAGAGCTTTACCCAACGGGACGTTCAGATCGTCAGGATCCGGCGGAGTGTTGCCGGTGGCTGCCTCATAGCCGGCGGCGAAAGCGCGCCGCACCACCCATACTCCGCTCATCGCTATCAGTGGGGCGGAGAATCGCAGGATTTCCTTGCCGGACATGTTTGTCCTCCGGATGTCGTTGGTCGAGCGTGATGCCGCACTCCTACTCTGCCGCTTAGTTCGCCAGATCGCCACCGTTGGCCACGTTCGTGTCCTGCGGCGTTCCCGCTCCCGCCTGGGACGCTCGCCTGTAGTGTCGGCACGTGACGGACGCCGCGGACGAATCTCAGCCACTTGTCAGAGACATTCACGCCCCAGAACCTGGCGTCGAAGTGCCGAGCCACTACGCCCAGTGCTATGGCTGTAGCGCTGAGCAAGAGTCAGGGCTCCGGATGCGCGTCGTTGCCGGCTCCGACCTCACGGTACGCGGCGAGATGGCGGTCCGCGAGGTGCATCAGGGAGCGCCAGGATTGATGCATGGCGGCGTTCTTGCGGCGGCGTTCGATGAGGTCCTTGGGGCTCTGAGCTGGCTGCTCATGCGACCAGCCGTGACGGCGTCCTTGACCGTCGATTTCCGCGCACCTGTACGTGTGGGAGACCTGCTTAGCATCGATGCGCAAGTTGATGGCATTGACGGCAGAAAGGTGTCGTGCTCCGGCATCGGACGCAATGCAGAAGGAACCGTCCTGGCGACAGCCTCAGGACTGTTCATACAGGTACCCATCGAGCACTTCGCGAAACACGGACGCAAACAGGACGTCGACAAAGCGGCCCAGAGCGCCCGGTCTCGCCCTTGGATGGAGATCGGTCCATGACCGGCGCCGAAGTCGATGTACTTGTCTATCGTGCCGACCCGGAGCTGCCGCTGCCGTCGTACCAGCACCCAGGGGACGCTGGGATGGATCTGGTCACAGCCGAAGCCGCGGTACTGAAGCCCGGAGAACGCGCGCTTCTGCCGACAGGGATCTGCGTGGCTCTACCAATGGGATACGTCGCGTTTGTGGTGCCTCGTAGCGGCCTCGCGGCCAGGTGCGGCGTCTCGCTGGTCAATGCTCCTGGGACGGTGGACGCGGGATACCGTGGTCAGATTCGGGTGAGTGTGATCAATCTTGATCCGTCCCGGGAAGTAGTGTTCGAACGCGGAGACCGGATCGCTCAACTGGTGGTACAGCGCGCGCCGAGGGTGCGCTTGCACGAAGTGGATTCGCTGCCCGGCAGCTCCAGAGGAATGGGCGGCTTCGGGTCGACCGGTGGTATGTCCCTTTCAGTCGATGATGGAGGGCGGACAAGTGGCGCTGCGCCGGAAGCGACGACGTGATTCCCAAGATGATCGGACGCGCGATACGGGTGAGTCCTTCGTGGAAGACGCCAGCGCTGGGGAACTCCCCAAGACCCCGTTGGCTGCGGCCGATGAGTCCGCGGCCGCGCTGGGGCCGTTCGACGTGACCGATCCACACTCGGGCACTGGCGCTCCCGAGCGCATAGACCTTGGCTCCATGCTCGTGCCGCTCGCCGATGAAATGGAGATTCGTGTCGAGATTGACACAGACAGCCAGGAGCCGATGGCGGTGACTCTGCTTGTCGAGGACGGGGCCGTTCAGCTCAAGACCTTCGCCGCGCCTCGTTCCGGTGGGCTGTGGACCCAAGCCAGAGGGGAGCTGAGCCAGCAGGTTACGTCGGAGGGTGGAACTATCGAGGAACGGCGGGGTTCGTTCGGGCAAGAGCTGCTGGCGCACGTGCCCGCCACGGATGACAAGGACAGGCCATTCGTCCAGACCGTGCGCTTCGTCGGGGTTGAGGGTCCGCGGTGGATACTTCAGGGCGTCTTCCTCGGAGCTGGAACTGAGCCTGGGACGGCCGGACGGCTGGAGGCGCTGTTTAGGCAGGTTGTGGTGGTCAGGGGAGAGCAAGCCACACCCGCGGGAGGTCCGCTGCCGTTGAGACTCCCAGAGGGTGTGGCCGAGGAACTCGGCGAAGCCGAGGAGTTCGAGGAGGAGGAGGAGGAGGAGGAGGAGGAGGAGGAGGAGGAGGAGGAGGAGTGATGGCTCTTCGGATTCCAGTGGGGACCAGCGGATTGTGGGGAAGCTAGTCGGCGCGGGATCTGCCTGCGCCCGGTTTATCGGGTTCTTGGGCTGGATCGACTCGTAAGGGGGGTCCCCCCTGGCGCGCAGATCCATCTCGGGTAGATCCTGGGGCGCGGTGTGCCATGTGAGCGTGTCGTTGGGTGGGGTTGTCGGGGGGGTCGATTAGTATCGGACACATGTTCGATGGTGTTGGTTCCTCGCCTCTTGACCCGGCAGCCGGGTCGAGGGTTTTCGCCGCGCCTGTGGCCGACGCGTCGAGCCTGGCGGAGGTGGCTACGGCGCGGGATCTGCGCTCGTGGTGGCTGGGGAACCGGCCAGGTTGGGTGGACGCGGGCTGGTATGACGCGCCGATCCGCCCCGGGGTTCTCGATTTGTTGACCTTGCCAGCGGGTCCGGCCCTGGCGGAGGCGTTGACCGCTCTGGGGTGGGGGCCGTGCCCAGCGGATCACAGCGGTGAACAAATGCCCGGGGATACACCTCTTGGGCTTCCTGGTTCACCGTGCGCGTGCCAGGTTGTGCTCTTGGCCGCTTGGGAAGCTGTGGCTTCGTGGGTGTCAGCCCAACAAGCCCATGGCCTGGTGACCGCGGCGGGACCCGAACCGGTCATCGTGCCGCCTGTTGGTGTCTCGCCTGGGATTGCTGATCCGGCTCGTGAAGAGATCGCCGCGGCGTTGCATTTGTCCCCGGCGAGCGCGGCGAATCGTATCCACGCCGCCAGGGAGTTGACCACTCACCCCGATTTGTTGGGTTTGGTGTCGCGGGGACAGTTACCGGGATTGTCGGCGCGGCTGCTCCTATCGGATGTGGCGAATCTGGACTCTGAGGCCGCCTTGGAGGTGACCGCCGCTGTGTCTGGGCGGGTCCAGAAGCGGTGGCTCGCTGGTTGCCGGGTGTGGACTTGCGCGGAGGAGCCACGCACCCCGAAGGGGATCAAACTCATTCTCGCGTCGCCTCTGCTGGAGGAGGCCAGGTTCAGGGCC
>JAUYJT010000038.1 GCA_030700225.1 Candidatus Nanopelagicales bacterium
GGTCCTGCGATCCATTCGAGCCGCCGAGTTCACCGGACGCTGTGGCCGGTGCGACTTCCGCACGATCTGCGGCGGCTCCCGATCACGGGCGTTCGCGGCATCCGGCGATCCTCTGGCCGAGGATCCAGCGTGCGCCTACGATCCTGCGGCGAAGTAGCTCTGTTGCCTCATGTCAAGATGCCCGCCTAAGCGTATTGGTTGCCTCACCTGGGAATGCCCGGATTGAGTTGATGGTGACGGCCGGTTTCCTGGCGGCCGCTGACTTGGCCGTCGTGACTTCGCGGTGGCCGCCGGTGGGTGGAACGGGGCTGCGGCCGTGTCGTACTTCGTGTCCCGCTAACGATCTCCGCTACCGAAGAAGTACTTGTCGAACCAGGCATTATCCTCCACAAGCTTTCGCCTCAAATGGGCTGGCGATTCCAGAGCGTGCTTCTCACCAGGGAAGATGAACATCTTCACAGGGACCTTGCCGTACTGCTGGATGCCCCTGAAGGTGTTGAGCGTCATGGCTAGAGGGACGTTCTGGTCCTTGTCGCCACCGTAGAAGATTGTGGGCGTGACTACCTTCTCGGAGTTATAGAACGGCGCATTGTCGGGGTTGATGAAGTACTCGGGATCCTTGACGGGATCCTTGAACCAGTACTGGCCGAACACCCCTCCGAAGAGGGAGCCCCCCCAGTCCGACACCCACTCGCCGCCGCCAGCTCCGGCCGATGCCGCCTTGAACCTCGCATCACCCTTTGCGATGAGGGCGACGGACAGGATCGCCCCGTTGGACCAACCAAGGGTGCCAAGCCGGTTGGGATCTATGAACCCGAGCTCATCCAGTCGGTCCACCGCCGTGTAGAAATCCTCGAGCGGATAGTCATAGTAGTGGCCGCCGAGGAGCGACTTCTGGAAAGGAAGACCGTAGTTCAGGCTGCCGTGGTAGTTCGGCCTCAGAACGAAGGCCCCCTTCTGGGCCATCAAGTGGGGTGCCTCATAGGGGTTGTCCATGTATCGGTCTGTTACTGCCATCGTGGGTCCGCCGTGAATAATAAACACCATGGGGTATCTCTTCCCAGGTTCGTAGCCGTTCGGGTAAGAGAGAAGCCCCTGGACCTCTTCGCCCTCCGCGCCGACCCAACTCATCACCTCGGTGCGACCGAGGTTCTTCTTCTTAAGATACCGGTTGAGGTCAGTGATCACCCGCGTCTTCTCGAGCCGATCCCCTTTCACGTTGGCCAGGTAGAGCTGGTCAGGGGTGTTAGCCGTCCCGTAGGTGTAGACGATCTTCTCGCCGTCGTGTGAGGCATCCAAGGCGAAGATATTTCCCTGGTGGTCGCTATCGAGATCCTCGCGCTCCCACGTCGAACCCGATCGAGCGTACTTCGCCGCTATTGGATTCGTACCGTCCGCCAGCAAGGTCATGAAACCCCCCTCGAACGGAACGAGTGCCCCATAGAGGAAAGAAGACATCTGGTCGATGCCACGCTCCCAGCCGAGGTCGGGCTCTAACTCAGCTCCGGTCTGGACGTCAAGCACGCGCGGTATCGTCAGGTAGTTCGCGAGTATCTCGTCGTCCGAGTAGAAATCTACAACGAACAGTGTCTTTGAGTCCGGTGACCATAGCCCGCCTCCCATCAGCCACCGGCTTTCGGCGAAGACCTTCGTCTCCCGGCCCGTCTTTAGGTCGAGCAAGTAGTTCTCGAAAGGAATCGTCTGCTGCCACTGAGCGGGATAGAGGTCGTTTGCGCTCTTGGTCCGCGTGTAGAAGGCATACCTGCCGTCTGGAGAGCCCGAAATGGAAATGAGCCGGTCATGATTGTTCGTAAGCCTCGTCGTCTTCCCTCCCGCGAGGTCGACCCTGAACAGCCTCGTCGGCGTATCGCTGTAATCCGTCACCTCGTACGTATGGTCATTCGGATCTCCTCCCTTAGTGCGGCCGGGAGCCGTGTACAGGATGGCGTCCGAAGCTGACCATGAGAGCCCCGTGATGCCGTTCCGGGCCGACGACACGGAGGAAGCTGAACCTTTGCTGACGTCCAGGAACCAGGCCTGGGGCAGGCCTTTTGAATCGCTCATGAAGGCGAGCCGCTTCCCGTCCGGAGACCACGCGACTTGTGAGATCGAGCTCACGCCCTTCGGCGTCACCTGCCTTGAGGCCCCACTGGCGAAATCCACCAGGAACAGATCTCCTCCGTCCTTGACCCATGCGACCGTCGAGCCATCCGGCGACATTCTGAACTCGCTATAGCTCTCACGGTCGAGGATGTCGTCGTTAGTTAGCGCCTGCTTGCCGCTTATCCGCAGCGGCTTCCCACTTGGATCATCGAGCTTCACCGATTCCTGTTCCTGTGTCTTCGCGCACCCCACCAGGAAGAGAAGGGACAGAGCAAGCAGGAAGATCCCAACGACAGCACCACGTCGTCTGGCTTCCGTGCGTGGACTCATGACAACTCCTATCACCGTTTCGCGGGCACTTCTCGTGATGCTCGCCGATCACTTGTCGCTCAGGATCCGGAGGACATACTCTATCTCTATCTCAAGGTCCTCCCCGGTTCCCGACCTGATCGCGTTCGCGAGACTCATCGGGAGCTCCTGAGTCGGCTGATACCTCCCTTGCCATCATGACTGTCTATCTGAATCTGCTTGTCTATGTCTAGAGATCGGCGTGCCTCACCTATTTTGAGCGCGTGACCGCCTGTTGGGGGAAGGCTTGCCTGTTATGGAAGGCAAGATCGATATGGCCGCGAGACGGCAAATGACGAACAAGCTGCGCACCCAGTACCGAACGGCATCGAGGGCGGAGAGGGGCGAGATCCTGGACCGGGTGGTGGACACCACGGGGATGGGCCGCTCGACGGCCCGGCGGATGCTGACCGGCCCGAGGCTGGTGAACCCGGCCGAGCAGGTCGACGGGCGCACGCTGCGGCCGCGAGCCTACGGTGACGACGTGGCCTCCAAAGCCAGCTCGGCCGGCGTGAATGGACGACCCCGGCCCGAGCGTAAGGCAGAGACCGTTACCGTTTCCACCAGACAGGAATCCTAAGGCGGGCACGTTCCATGCGACCTTCGGCGCTCGACCGGCGCGCCTTCATCACTCGGACCCAGAGCCAGAACGGTGGTGACGACGCCATGACAGCAGCGGAGCTACCTTCCCAGGTGTTGCTGGCTGGACGCCGGTGGGATGAGCGATTGGGGGCGGCCCGCCGCGGCGCCTCACTTGGTGCCGCGCCGACAGTCGCGCCGGGCGACAGCCTTGCAGCCGGTGACAGTGAACGCGGCCGCTGCACGGGTGTCGATCAACGGCTGCCCGAGGTCGACGAGTTGGTCAAGTGGCGGGAAGTGATCGACCCTGACGACGCGGGGCTGTTCGCCAAGCGGTTGGAGTGGGAGGGGTTGACGCCAGATGACGCGCGGCGGATGCTGGCTGGCGCGGACGGAAATGCTGACGCCAGCGCGGACGCTCCGCGAGATTCGACCGCAGCCTGCCCCGCGCGGCCGCAGTGGTGGGGCGTCCTGCATTGGATCTCCCGGACGTGTCGTGATTCGGCGGCCACACCAATCAGCGACGACGACTGGCTGGCAAGTGTCGAGGACTCGATGCCCGCAGCTGTCGCCCCGGTTCCGTTCAGCTGCCTGCTGTGGCCGGTGGCACATGAGGCGTGGCGACGGCTGCAAGCCGACGATCCGAGCCTGGGGGTGTTGAGCCGCGAGGCTGTGGTCGAGGTTCAGCGGGACCTCGTCGGTCGGATGTCCGCCATCGCGGCTAGAGCCTTGATGGTGGAGTTCTCGGCCGACCGGACCTGTGGAAACGCGTTCCTGCTGTCGTTGGGCGCCTCCCGCACTGATCGTGGCCGGTCCCGGTACGCCGAGTACTGTCGGCAGCACGCCAGCGAAGGGATGACTGGTTTGCTCACGGAGTTCCCGGTGCTTGGCAGACTGTTGGCCAACGTCGTCCTGACTTGGCAACGGACGAATCGCGAGTTGTGCCGTCGGCTGGTGTCCGACGAGGCGGATCTGGCGCAGGCGTTCGGAGCGTCGGTCCCCGTCCGAGTGAACTGGCTGAGGACAGGGGCTGGCGACACGCACTGCGGCGGGCGTTCTGTCGCCGTCCTGGGCTTGAACAGTCCAGACGGTGGGGTGTCGGTGGCCTACAAGCCGAAGGACATGAGGATCGAAGTCGAGTACCACGCCCTTGCGTCTTGGTTCGTTGAGGGTGAGCATGCGCGCCCAGTGGTCAAGGTCGTCGCGGTCGGGGACAGCTACGGCTATGCCTCAGCGGTCGAGCACGTTCCGGCACGCACGCCGGCAGAGCTTGAAGACTTCTACCGAAATGCCGGGCGGCTACTGGCACTGCTTCACTTCCTGGGTGCCACAGACGCTCATTTCGAGAACCTCATAGCCAACGGATCCCGGCTGGTTCTGATAGACCCCGAGACACTGTTCGAGGGTCGCCTGCATGCCCTGCCAGGCACCCCGGAGGGCGGCGCGGAAGGTCGAGCCGAGGGCGGCGCGCCACCGGACGGTCGCCTCGACCATGACGTGATGACTTCGGTGTTGCGCATCGGGCTGCTGCCCTCCTGGCACGTTGACGCACTCGCCGCCCGCGCGTCCGACATCAGCGCCCTGGGAACCGAGCAGTACCCGGTGGAAGCAACCCTCATCAGTCCGGGTTGGGTGAACGCGAACACCGACGCGATGGCGTGGGGCCGTGCCTCGTTCTCAGCCCAGGCGATCGCCAGCCTGCCAGTCGGACTCGGAAGCGCCAACCCGCTCGCCAGCCATATCGGAGCGTTGGTGGAAGGCTTCACGGACGGATATCGCCATGCGACAGACCCGTCACACCGCGACGAACTGACGAGGCGGATGCGGGCGTTCGCCGGCTTGCGTCGGCGAATCGTCGTGCGCGCCACTCAGACCTACATGAATCTGATGCTGCGCTGCGTATCCCCGGAACGCTTGCGGTCGGCCAACGATCGCGGGTTCGAACTCGACCGGTTGGGTCGCAGCGCCCTGATTGCCGAGGAACCATCAGTGCAGTGGCAACTGTTCCACGCCGAATTGCACGACCTGGAGAACCTCGACGTCCCCTTCTTCTCCTACCCACTCGGCTCTACCAGTGTGATCGCGTCTGATCGGACCATCCCGGACGCTCTGGTCGAGGACGGACTGGCGCAAGCCCTGGCCAGGGTGAGGCAGGCGTCCGAATCCGACCTGTCGTGGCAGGTCGAGTTGATCCGGGCTGCCGTTGGCGCCCGCAGCTTCGGCATGTCAGCCAAGGAGGCGCCAAATGGGTCACCGTCCGGGCCGGATGCGACAACTGACCCCACCGCGATCAGCGACGCTTTGGCCCAGATCCTCGCGGCCATCGAAGTGGGCGCCCTGCGGGACGAGCAAAGCAACAGCACATGGCTGGTTCTCAATCCGATCGGCGATGGGACACAGATCCAGCTCGGGTTGATGGACGCGGGGCTTTACTCCGGGCGGGCTGGGCTGATGGTGTTTCTTGGCGAGTTGGCCCGGCTGTTCCGGGCCGATCCCCAGGTGGCGGAGCGGGCGCGTTCGCTGGCAGAAGCGGGTTGGCGAGCCATCACGTCGGAGTTGTTGGACCGCCCGCCCTACGACGCGTTCCGCCAACTGCGTGATCTTGGGTTGGGCTTCACAGGGGTCGGCGGGCTGCTGCGGGCGTTGGCGGTCCCCACCGCTTCCGTGACGGATTCCGATGCGCATCGAATCCGATCCCTGATCCTCGATGGGATGATCTCGGGGTTGATCGACAAAGACATGATGTTCGACTTCATGGCGGGAGCGGCTGGCGCGGTGGCTCCGCTGGCGGCGTTGCAGGGATCGTGGCCAGATGACCGGGTCAAGGCGGCCGTCCGGATGCTCGCAGATCACCTGCTCGCCCACCAAGACACACGCTCGGGCAGCTGGGTCACGCCCATAGCCCCGCGTGCGCTCACTGGGTTGAGCCATGGGGCCAGTGGCTTCGGCCTCGCATTGCTGCAAGCCGGGTCGCTGCTCGAAGACGAGCGCTGCGTCGAAGCGAGTGCGGCAGCGTTCGGCTTCGAACGACGGTTGTTGGATCGGGAGCAAGACAACTGGCCTGACCTGCGGTCGAACCCGACCGCAGGCGGGTTCATGGTGGCTTGGTGTCATGGAGCGGCGGGCATCGCGCTCGCGCGGTCGAACGCGCTGGCGCTCATGCCTGACCATTCGCTCGCCGAGCAATGGCGTGAGGACCTGGACATCGCCATTCGCAAGACGGCTCATGCGCCACAGCGCGAACTTGACCACTTGTGTTGTGGCAACGCGGGCCGGGCCGCGATCTTGCGCGGGCTGGGTCGTAGACATGGTTGGCCCGAATCCGAGGCTGCCGCCGACTCGATCACGAAGGCGATGTTGGCCCGGTGGCGCGCCACCGGGCAATTCCACCTCAATGACCTCGGCACCGGAACAACGGTCGGCCGCGCGGGTTTGATGACCGGCCTGGCGGGCATCGGCTTGCACCTATTGGGTGAATACGATCGCTGCAACCTCCTGGACCTGCTAGCGTGACGGGCGGTTCGGGGTGACAATCTCCCCGTTGTTGAAGGGAGACAAGGTGACCGATCAAATCGCGGCCCTCATGGACGCCGCAGCCAGCGACGAGGCGTTGAAGGCGAAACTGACTGCCGCGAAGTCGATCGACGAAATCGTCGCCGTCGCGGCCGCCAACGGTTTCACTTTGACGAGCGACGATGTGGTGGCCGCGCTTGACGCGGAGCGCGAGGTCTCGGACGCCGAACTGGAAGGCGCGGCGGGTGGCGCCAAGTCCGGCCTTGGGGCGTACGCCATTTGCAGCGCGGGTTTCCAGCCAGAGCTGCTTCCGCCTGCGTGCAGGTAACCGGTCACCGGCTCAGCCCCTTCGGCGGCGGCGCGGCAAGTTGCTGCGATGTGCGCATGGGTCGCGATTGAGTTTGGTTTCGATCAGCGGATAGTTGGTGCGGCGTCTAACGCCGCTCGCTGCCTCAGCGAACGCGAGGGCGTCGCAATCCTCCCTCTGGTCGGGTTCGAAGTGCACCATGACGGTTCGGGGCGCACGGATCTGGCTCTTTTCACTCGGCAGGCTCCTGGCCGCCTTTGCCGTTATGGCAATGCCGAATTCGCCATTGCGGGCGATGACACCGTCGAAGTTGATCTGACTTCTGCGGCTCCCCGGGTCGCCGGAGTCTTTCATCAAGTCGCGTCCGCCACTTTGCCGCTGTCCTTGGCCCGGTTGGGGACGCCGGTGCTCGTCTCGTCAATGGTGGGACGTTCAGGTGAGCTGCGCCTGCTGTTCCCGGTGCCTGACCAGACCTCGTTGGTCGTTGCGGTCGACTCCCTCGCGGAACTTGGAGTCGGAGGACAGGTACTGGCGTCCATCAGCCACTGCGCCCCCCTCCTCACATCCGGCGGCTCGCTGCGAATAGGGATCGACTATCTGCCCGAACGTGATCGGCTCTCGGAGCGGATCGGGATCGAAGTTGTGATCGACGCATCCCATTACGACGTCTTCGGGCCCGTTTCGCGTCTTGGCGTTCGCGACGAAACTGTTGAGCGGATGCGTGAACTCGTGCTGTCGCTGCCCAGGGTCCGCGAGCGCGAAGTAGCTCACCCACTATTCCCCGCGCTCAAAGTGCCTAATCGCGTCGACACAGTCGCGATGACCCACTTCAGCCTGTCCTGGCCGACCGGCCAGATTGACCGCGTCATCCTGAAAAGCTACATACTGGCAGCGTCGAGACAACTTGGGACGCCCGAGGCGATGGCCGACGCAGAAGCGGAAGTGGCGGCCCGGGAAGCGGGAAGGTCTTGGACGTCGCAACTGGCGTGGGCGGGCAGCCAGCTGCCGCTGCTGCGGCCGGGGCGGGCCGCGGAATCCGAGGTGGCGCGATGGCGAGCAGCGGTCGCTGCGGATCACCCCGGGATGTTCGAGCGTCGGCTGCGAAGCGCGGGCCTGCGAAACGAACAGGCGCTGGTGGCAGTCAGCGACCGGCCGTCCGGCCTGTACGCGGAGACGGCGCCATGGTGGCCCTGGTTCGAGCGGGTGCGGTCGGCATACGCGAATCTGGGGTCGTCCGATGAGGGAGTCGCAAACGACGGGCAATGGCTCGAAAGCGCCGAGGCGCAGTTGCCACCCGGAGCCAGCCGCGGCCTCCCCTTCGCAGCGGCGCTGGCGCCCGTCGTCACCCAGGGCTGGACCCTCTTCTGCAACGATCACTCAGATCTCGTGGGATCACTGCGCCCGACCGCCGCAGATGACCTGCGGCTGATGCTGCTGGCTCGGCTCGGCGAGGCTTGCGGCAAAGCGCTGCGTTCCCTTCTCGGGCCGATGCCGGTGCCAGGTCTTGGCGGTGGGTCTCCGTCGCGGCCGGAGTTCGACCGCGCCCAATATGCTGCCTTATGTCGCTTTCTGCATCGAACTACGCTGCGACCGCTGACTGACCCGTTCCCCGTACTCGCCCACGACCTAGCGACAGTGCTGCGACAGTGGCATGAGCGAACCACCGAGACGCTCACCCGGGTGGCGGTCCAGCGGGACGAACTCGCCCGGGCGTTCGGGGTGGCGACAGACGCGGGGCTGACGGCAGTGCGGGCGCTGTCGAGCGAGACACACGACGACGGGAGGTCGTCCTGGCTGCTCAGCCTCGGGGACGTGCGCGTGCGCTACATTCCGGAAGACCTGCGGTTGGCTGCGGCGTGTCGAGGGATTCTGTCGATCCTGGGCGATCACGGCCTGAGTCCAGACTTGCTGCCTTGTCCGCCCATGGTCCTTGGACTGGACCGCGCGACAGGCGATCTCGCCGGGGACCGCTTCGGATTCGTGGAGGATCTAAACGGCGGAGCGCGGCCAGAGTCCGGCCCACCGACGCAGGCAGTGAACGCCGGGCAGGCCGCTGCGTTGTCAAGCCTGCTCGGGACTGCTTGGGACGCCGTCGCACAACTCGCTGCAGCCGGGAATGAGCTGGACCTGCCTTCGGAAGAACCGCGCGGGACGCCGCCCGGCAGCTTCCCCGACTTCGCGGCCGGATTCGAGGACACGTACAACGCAGTTTCTGCTGCGGCCCCCAGCGTGTTGGCCGCGATCGAAGACGCTGCCCACCTTCCTCGTCGGCTGGTTCTGCGGCCGGACGACGACTACCGGCGGCTGCTCGACCAGGCTTTCGAGCCGACGTCCTTGACATCGGCGACCGCGAGGGCCGTCGCGCTGGAGCGGCTCGCCCGCGAGTACTTCGATCCGCGAGGGGCACACTGGCCGGAGGATCTGTTGGGCGCCGAGCAGGAAGCCCTGGCCCGCCTCGACGTTCCGCGCGTCGAGGCGTTCCTCGGCCAGGCTGGCTGCCGGTGGGACCGCAGTGGCGGGCTGGCCAGTTGGCCCGACACACACAACTATGAGCGGATTCGACGCGGCCTCGCCCAGCTGAGCCCCACCGACCTGCGACGACGGCTCACGGCGATGAGCGATTCAAGCAAGCAGCGCTGATCGTTCTTGCTTCCGACTAGATTGCTCGGACAGTTCCACCCCAATGACCTCGGCACCGGAACAGCGGTCGGGTCGACCAGCAGCCCGACCACGATCTGCGGCGGCTCCCGATCACGGGCGTTCGCGGCATCCGGCGATCCTCTGGCCGAGGATCCAGCGTGCGCCTACGACCCTTCGCCTGTGTAGTCAGCCAACTCAGAACGGCCAGGCGAGGGCGAAGCTCCACTGGCCCTGGGCAACAGCCAGCGCCGTAGCCAGCCCAACCAGCGCCAAACACACCAGGACCGCTGCCATGTCCTGCCCGCCGAGAGTTGATTGACGCGCGTAGGTTCGCGCGGCATACGGGTCGAAGCCTCGGGCTTCCATCGCGACCGAAAGGCGAACGGCCCTGCGCAAGGCTTCCACTAGCAGACCCACCAAACGACTCATCGCCCCGCGAACCGCGGACGCGGGGCCACGACCGGCGAGTCCTCGTGCGCGGCGCGCGTCGGACATCTCACGCCAGTCGAAGGCGAGCAGCGGCAAGACCCGCAGGCCGACGAGCATAGACAGCGCATACCTGGACGGGACGCGGACGATCTGCTGCAGACCATCCGCCATGAGCGTCGGGTCCGTAGTCGACAGCAGCAACACGGCCGGCAGTGACAAAGCCAGAACGCGCAGCCCGATGGCTGAAGCCTGCACAAGGCCCCCGGTCGACAGGGAGAACGGCCCCCAGTCGAGGATCAGGTAGCCCTCGTGATTCGAGCTGAAAAGGGCGTTGACGAGCGTCAGGATCGCGGCGATCGCCACGAGGAATCCGGACCTGACGGCCACCGTTCTTGGCCGTAGCCCGAAGAACGGCAGCGCGACAAGTTCGCCAATGAGGATCACTCCAGCCGTCGTGGGATCAACGCTCAATAGAAGCCCGATCGTGACCACAGCGGTAATGACCAGCTTCGTGACCGCGTTGAGCCGACCAACGCAGGGCCAAACACCTGATGTCTCGACGCCCTGCCCGAACTCCAGGCTCATAGAGGATCACCCCCCGTCTCCTCGACGTCCAGCCGAAGACGCCCCCTGGTCATCCGGTACTCGACCGCACCGAGCGCCTTCACCAGTTCCGCATCGTGCGTCACGACGACTAGTGCCCGCTGATCATCCAGCTGCCTTATCAGCAGCTCGACCGTCGCGCGCCACGTGTTCAAGTCCTGCCCGAACGTCGGCTCGTCCAGCACGAGCGCGCCGGGGCCACCGGCCAAGGCCGCCCCCACGGCGAGCCGACGCTTCTCCCCTCCGGACAACGTGTAAGGGTTCGCGCGGGCCACGTCTTCCAAATGCAACTCGTCGAGGAGCAGGTCAGCCCGCTCACAAGCTTGCCTGCGCGTCAGCCCAGACGCCCGGGCGCCGATCGCCAGTTCCGCGCGGGCGGACGTGGCCACGAACTGATGCTCAGGCTCCTGGAAAACGCTTCCGACAACGCGGCAAAGATCACGCGAACGGTAGCGGTGCAGTGGCTTATCGCTGCCAGCCGCCGTGACGCTGCCCTGACTCGGGCGCATCAGGCCGCCTAGGGCTCGCGCGAGTGTCGACTTGCCAGCCCCGTTCGGGCCCATGACGGCAACAGCGGTCGACCGGGATGCGCGAAGCGAAACCCCGTCAACCACCGGCGGGCCCTTCTTGACCCGCCGAATGACCACATCCCGCGCGGTAAGAACGGCCGTTTCTGGCGTGGCGGGTGATCTTGTGACGATTCCGGCCATATATGGCCGATTCCGCTGAATCCGCGGCCGGGAACCCGGCAGCAGCTCGACCCCCGGCACGAAAACCCCCAGATCGGCCAGCTCCGATCCCCTCGATCGCAGGACTTCAGCGGTTGGACCGTCGAACAGGATGCCCTCGGGCTGAAGGACGACGATCCGGTCCACGAGATCAACCACGTCGGCCAGACGGTGCTCCACTAGCACTAGCGTCGACCCGGAGTCGGCCAGCACCTCCTGGAGGGCACCTACCGTCATGGCGGCGCCCTCAGCATCCAGATTCGCGGTCGGCTCGTCGAGGATGAGCAAGCCCGGCTTCCGGACCAAGAGCCCGGCCAGCGCCACCCGCTGCTTCTCGCCGCCAGACAGGGCAGACGTCGGCCGCTCCAATCCATACGGGAATCCCACGACCCCGAGCGATCGCTCGACCCTTGGCCAGATCGCGGCCCGGTCGACCTGCGCGTTCTCCAGCCCGAAAGCGACATCGTCGCCGACCTTCGTCAGGATCAGATTGGTCTCCGGATCCTGCATCATCAGACCGACCTGCTGACCCACGTCAACGGCCGCGATCTCGCGCGACCCGCGGCGATACTTGATCGTCCCGGCTGTCTGAGCGGATTCCGCCTCGTCTCCGATGGCCGCGAGCGCCCGCAGCAGGGTCGACTTCCCGACACCGGATCCACCGGCGATCAGCACTCGCTCACCGGGAGCGATTTCAAGATCAACATTTCTGAAGGCCCACTTGGACCGCCCCGCATAACGCCATCCGAAGTCCCGGGCGCTCACGCCCACTGCCATGTCTGTCATTCCCCGGCCACCAGACGCGCCGCGCGACCTGACGGCATCGCGTCGAGTGCTCCAGCCGACGCGAGCCGCCTCACGATCCAGGGCGCCAGCACTGTCCCAAGCACCAGCCCACTCAAGCACCCCGCCAACACGTATGCCTGCTTCCATTCCGGGGTCCAGAACGGGAAGTAGAACGTGACGTCAAGCGTTGTTCCCGCAGCGGCTGCCAAGGCCGTAGCGATCCCGGCGGTCATACGGTTCCAGACCCGGTAGCCGAATACCGCGAAGACGATCTCCGCGGCCAACCCCTGGGCAAGTCCGTAGATGAGCGCGGTCAACCCGAACACGTTCCCCAGGAAGGCCGAGATAACGACCGCTGACATTGAACCGAACAAGGCGGCGCCCGGTCGCCGAACAACAAGCGCGGCGATGACTTGAGGCAGCATCCAGACCCCGTACAGCAGCGCTTGGGTTGGCGGGTAAGCGACGAAGAGCGGCGTCGATACCAGCCACAGTTGATTCCAGGCCCAATACACCACACCGAAAGTCGACCCGATCACAGCGACGGAGACGAGATCTACTACTCGCCAGCGACCTCGCATGAACTTCGCGAGCATCGCTCTCCTCCCTTGCCGGCATTACCCGGCCAGGTTCCAACGGTCGGCGGATTACCCGCCCTCTCAGCCCGGATACCCGGACTCCCGCGTCCGCGAGTCTGCGAACACCCGCATCCTATATGCCAGCCCGGGCCGCGCGCGGATCAACCGCAAGCCGCGCCGGAACTCCGCGGGGGCGTCGGCTCTACTTGTCCTCGAGCCGGAAGCCCAGCTTGAGCGCCACCTGGAAGTGATCGACGCTGCCGTCCCGGACGTAACCGCGGATCTGCGTCACCTCGAACCAGTCGATATGCCGAACCGTCTTGGAAGCGCGCGCGAGAGCGTTGCGCACAGCCGCGTCGACGCCGTCAGGGCTGGTTCCTACAACTTCGCTGAGACCGTATGTGCGATTCGCCATGTGTCCTCCTGATCGGAACGACGCTGCCCCCAGGTTACGCGCGACCCCCACAGAACGCCTGCCACGCAGCGCCGGATCTGCTTCGCGACCAGGACTATGTACGCCGGGGAAGAACAATCGCCGGCACTGGTGTGGCTCTGATCAGCTTGTACGTCATGTCGCCAAGAAACACTCGCATGATCTTGCCTTCCTTGGATGAGCTCAGCAGCAGCACCTCATCGCCCCTCCAGTCAAGACGCTGCAACGCCGCGAGCGGAGAATCACCCACAGCGATCACGCTGTCCCCCCGCAGAGATGCGGGAACATCGCGCATAGCGCGCTCGTGGCCGGCCTCAGCGTCCTCCCTTTGCTCTGCGATGACCGCTTGCTCGGCTGCGGAACCCAGATCGCTGCCATAGGTCCGGTGCCGAACGAGGACGGTCAAGGGCGCAACCAAGCTTCCTGAGCACTCCGCTAGCTCGACCGCCCGTAGCAAGGCGTCTTGCGACTCGGTCGTGTTCTGGAATGCGACGACGATTCTTCCGATGGAACGGGGGGCTGTTCGCCGGTATCCGACGGGCGCCAAACACACGGGAAATGCGGAACCGTGGAGCAGCTGATCGGCTGTGGACCCTACCTGGAAGCGGCCGTTCGACGCTCCCGAGGAGCTACCAACAACGATCATGTCCGCTCCAAGAGCGGTGGCTGTTTCGTTCAGCCCGACACCGCTTGACCTATGGCCGTGCATGGCGGTCGCAGCGCCCGCGAAACCCTGGGCTTCCGCCATCTCCTCGGTCGCTTCGGCCAGCACGTCCGCTGCTTGCTCACGCAGGAACGCAGTCCATTCGGCATCAACGTGGCCGACCCTGGCTGGGTCATAGGCCTCCGGATACACATGCACCAGTACCGGATCGGCACCGAGCGATCGGCACAGCACCGCCCCAAGAGCGAGAGCATCGCCGGAAGATTCGTCCGGAGTTACTCCAATTGCGATGAGCATGGCCCGTTCCGTTCTGGTATGTGATTGCGGGATTCTCGCTACGGTACCGAACAGGGAGTAGCAGAGCGTTATCGGCGGGAGGAACCATGGGGTCATTGCCGATCAGGCGCCAACTCCTGCGAATCAAGCCCGCGGACGAAATCAACGCCGAGGGCGACGTCGGCACGCTGAAGCGCAGCATGGGCCTGTTGGCTCTGACTTTCCTCGGCGTCGGCTCGATAGTCGGCTCGGGGATCTTCGTCATCCTCGGTGAAGCGATACCAAAGGCGGGCCCCGCCGTCCTGCTGTCGTTCGTGCTCGCGGCGATCACTTGCGCTTTCTCGGCATTGGCGTATGCGGAGCTGGCCGGGTCCATCCCCGTATCGGGGTCGAGCTACTCCTACGCCTACGCGACGCTCGGGGAGATCGTGGCCTGGGTGTGCGGCTGGTGCCTGATGCTCGAATACGGGGTTTCCGCGTCCGCCGTAGCCGTTGGGTGGGGTCAGTATCTAAACGAGTTCCTCACAACATTCGGCATTCAGATTCCGGACGCGCTCGCCAATCCTCCAGGCACCGCCGGGGGCGTGTTCAACCTCCCCGCCGTGGTCGTGGTCACTATGTGCGCCTTCCTGCTCATGCGTGGCGTCAGCGAATCGGCCAAGGTGAACACGCTCATGGTGTCGCTCAAGATCTGCATCCTGCTGTTCTTCTGCGCCGTGGCGTTCACCAACTTCACACCCGGGAACTTCGCGCCGTTCCTGCCGCTGGGATTCGTCGGGGTCAGCGCGGCAGCAGGTCAGCTCTTCTTCTCCTATGTGGGTTTCGACGCCGCGTCGGCGGCTGGTGAGGAAGCCAAGAACGCCAAGCGTGACCTGCCGCGCGCGATCATCTTGTCGCTGGTAATCGTGACGTTTCTGTACATTCTGGTTGGCGCGGCCGCGATCGGTGCGCGTCCGTGGGAGGACTTCGAGGGAAGCGGCGCCGAGGCTGTGCTCGCCCAGATCGCCCAAGTCGCGAGCGGATCCAACTGGGCCCCCGCCATCATTTCCCTGGGCGCTGTGATATCGATCTTCAGCGTCGTGCTGGTGACGATCTACGGCCAGACGAGGATCCTTTTCGCGATGGGCAGGGACGGCCTACTACCGAAGCTGTTCACGCGGGTGAATCCACGTACCCAAACACCGATCACAAACACCATCCTGGTCAGCCTGGCAATCTCGCTCCTGGCGGGCCTCGTGCCATTAGGGCGCCTGGCCGAGGCTGTGAGCATCGGAACGCTCTTCGCCTTCGTGATCGTCAACTTCGGCGTGATCGCCTTGTGGATTTCCCGGCCAGAACTGCCACGCACGTTCAAGGTGCCGCTCATGCCACTGACGCCGATCCTTGGCGTGCTGTTCTGCCTCTACTTGATCTTGTCCCTGGAAGCCGCCACCTGGACGGTTTTCGCTGTCTGGCTGTCCATCGGCCTGATCGTCTACTTCTTCTACAGTCGACGGCGATCGACGGCGCCGCCGGACCGTCCGAGCAACCTGCCGGACGACCTAGCCAGCAGGGAGCTGAGTTCGCGCGGAATCCGGGCGGGCACGCTGATCGGCATCGCCATGGTCCTGGTGCTCGGATTCCTGGCGCTGAAGTATCCGGGGAGCCATCCCTTCCTGGGTGGGTGGGCGAAAGCCGCGTGGTGGCTCACTGCGGCGGGATCGCTCGTCGGCGCGGTCATCGCGGGATTCGGACTGGTCCAGGACCAAAGTGCCCGGCGCGCGGCAGCCGCCGGGGACGTGGCCACGGCTGCCCGCAAGCTGCGCAAGTCCGTGCTCGTGATCGCCATCGCCCTGGTGTTGCCAGGAGTCCTAGCAGCGGTGTCATCCACGGTCGCCTCGCACGAGGACGAGTACGACTACATCCAGCAGCATCCGTCCGAGCGTTGCCACGTGGATGACCCTGGATGCCAGCCGACACAGTAGCCGCGGCCTTCAACTCCTCGGAAGATCACTGACGGAACGGTGGCGGAGGCGGAGGGATTTGAACCCTCGAGGGGTGTTACCCCCAACCCGCTTAGCAGGCGGGCGCCATAAACCGGGCTAGGCGACGCCTCCATGTCCCGGCGGTCGGACCCATTGGGACCGGACCAGAGTACCGGACCTAATCGACTCCCGAGTTCTCGATGTGTCTGGAATGGCCTATCGGATGGCGTGGTTCCGGAACAATGCTCATGTGCCGTCACTTACCCCCGCGAGAGCCGGAGCCGCGATAGCGGCCATGATCGCGGCCGCCGAGTCATTCCGGCCGAGTTTGACTCCGAGGTCGACGGTTCACCAAGCCATCCTCGTTGGAGCGGCCTCATTGACGGCGAGCCCTTTGGGCGCCGCGATTGGCACCGCTGTCCACAAGGGCGCCAGGCGCAACTCGCATCAGGGATCCCAGACCGCCAGGTTGGCGCTTGTTGCGGGATTCGGGGTCATCGCTGTCGCGAGGGCCCGCCGGCACGTCGCCGAGCAGCGGATCTCCTACCCGGAGTGGGCGCCAGTAGCGTCGTCACCGGTCATCTCCGCGGCGACCGGACTAGGTGGCGCCACGGGAATCGCGGTGACCGCTGACGCGTTGTCGGGCGCCACGCGGTTCGTCGGTCACAGGGTCGCCGCGCGGGTCCCAGGCTCGCCGACCATGTGGGCCGCGGTTTCTGGCGTAGCGACGGCCACCGCAGTCCGAATCGCCAGCAAGTGGGCGATGGCCGTCTTGTTGTCCCGACTGGCCAACGCGGGCCGAGCTGCCGACGGAGCGCTGGCCAGCGCCACCCGGGATCCCTACGTCAGCGGCGGACCCGATTCCCTCGTGCCCTATGACACGTTGAGCAGGGAGGGGCGCCGCTTCGTCTCGTGGCGTGTTGACGCTGGGACGATCGCCAGTGACCTGAGCATCGATTCGTCGGCGGAGCCGATCCGGGTATTCGTCGGTCTGGATTCCGCTGAGACCGTCGAGGGCAGGGTGGATATCGCCATCTCGGAGCTGGACAGGCTCGGAGCCTGGTCGAAGTCGGCGATCCTGGCCGTGTCGCCCGCGGGATCCGGCTACGCGAACTCGGTGCCAGTCGAGGCCCTGGAGTACCTGTCGCACGGAGACTGCGCGAGCGTCGTCATCCAGTACGGGGTGCTGCCATCCCTGCTGTCGGAGGCTGAGCTACCGGTCGCGGCGGAGACTTTCAGGCGCCTCGTCGATCAGATCATCGATCGCAGCGGATCAGCGCCAAAGCGTCCCCGGCTGCTGGTCTACGGGGAGAGTCTCGGAGCCCAAACCGCCCAGAAGGCCCTGCAGATGGAGCCAACTAGGGTCAATGAGGCCACAGCCGAGGTATCGGGCGTAGATGCGGCTCTGTTCGCGGGCACGCCAGGCGGCCCATCATTGCGTGACGATCTTGACCATCACCCGCGCACGATTCACGTCGATCGATGGCAGGAACTCCCATCCCCGAGGCCGGACGGCGTGCGCCTGTGGTTCCTTGACCATGACGCGGATCCGGTGACCCGTTTCGAGCTGAAGCTGTGGCGACACCGTCCGAAGTGGGTGTCCACGCGACCCAGAGGACGTGGCATCCCCGATGCCATGACGTGGATTCCGATGCTCTCCTGGCAGCAGGTCGCCCTGGACGTCGCCTATGCAACGCAGGCGCAGTCCGGTGACTTCCGGTCAGTCGGACATGACTACCGCGCCGACTTGCCCGGCGCAGTCGCCGCAGCATTCGCACCAGAGGCGGGCGAGGCTGTCGGGACAATCACCCGGTTGCTGGTTAGGCGTGAACTGGAGCGCGACCGTGTACTCGGGTCCGAGGCCTAGCTGTCCGGTGCGCGCCCGCTCGCGGCCTTGGGCCTCAGACGCCGACGTGGAGTTGATCATCGGAGAAGCGTTACTATCTCCGGGGCCAGCGCCCGTAGCTCAACGGATAGAGCGTCTGACTACGGATCAGAAGGTTGGGAGTTCGAATCTCTTCGGGCGCGCTCGTGTTCGCATGGCGGCTGGCACGCCGTCCGACCGGATAGGCATTCGGCGGGACTCCAGGGTGTGAGCTTGTTAGATTGCTTCATGGCTCAGTTCTCACGGAAATCACGGATCGCAGCAGGCGCCGCAGTGCCGCTCGCAATCGCCTTGGCGCTGGCGGGGTGCTCATCCGGCCCATCCACCCCGGAAGTCTCTGCCACGGAGACGGCGGGTCCCAGCGCGACGGCGCCGAGCCAATCACCGGAATCACTGCCCGCCACCCGAGCCCAGGTTCGCAGTTTCGTAAAGAAAGCTGTCGCCTACGCCAAGACGAACGGGAAAGAGGCGGCACTGCAGGCATTTACCCAGCCCGGCGGCGAGTTCCACGACGGCCAGCTATACATCTACGCCTATGACTTCGACGGAACCGTGATCGCCCATGGTGGCGACCCCAAGCTGGTCGGGCAGAACCTGATCGACATGAAGGACCCCAACGGCGTCCCCGTCATACAGAGGCTGGCTGACCTCGCCCGGCAGGGCAGCGGCTGGCTGGAATACGTGTGGCCCAATCCGGAGCATGGCAACGCTGAGGAGCCCAAGCTCGGCTTCGTGATGAAGGTCAACGACAAGTGGTTCCTCGGGTCAGGCACCTACCCAGCCCAGGGTTCCCCCAGCGCCTCGGCCACGGCCAGTTGAATCTCGGCCCGGTTCGGAAAGCCCCGAGTCGAAAGTATTCTGTACATTAACTATTGCCCAGACGTACACTTCTGGCGGGAGGTGTATGCTCAGCGCCGCGACGGCTCTACATACACTTTGGAGGTCTCGTGGCTGGACGTGGACGCCCATCGCGATCCGCTGTCTCTGCGCGACTGGACACAGAGGTCGCGGAGCTGTGGGACCGGCTAGGTGGGCTACCACGGCCAGAAGAAGCGGCCGACGTGTGGCGAGGCATCTGGTTCGAGGAAGCCCATCATTCGACGGCGATCGAAGGCAACACCCTCGTCCTGAAACAGGTGGAGGCGCTCCTCGAGCAAGGCCGAGCGGTTGGCAACAAGGAGCTCAGCGAATACATGGAAGTCAAGGGCTACGCCGACGCGGCGGAGTGGGTCTACCGGCAGGCGATCGAGCCCTTCGGACAGGGCGATCGCGAGCTCGTCACGCTGACTGAGACTCGGAATGTTCACCACACCGCGATGACGCCGGTTTGGGACATCGCCCCGCATCCAGACGCTGCGCCAGCGGAGTCCCCAGGGAACTTCCGACGTCACGACATTCGTCCGTTCCCGGACGGCATGACTCCACCAAGCTGGTCACTGGTTCCAGCAGAGACGGAGGGATGGATCAGGCAAGCCAACTCACTCCAGCCCCGCACGCCTCAGTTCCCCGAGGACCTTGCCGGGCTCCATTGCCGATTCGAGCAAATCCACCCATTCCTCGACGGAAACGGCCGAACCGGGAGACTGCTAATCAACCTGATCCTCGTCCGCCTCGGATACCCACCGGTGATCATCCACAAGCGACAGCGATCCAAGTACCTCAAGGCGCTGCGCCAGGCAGACGCTGGGAGTCCAGGCCCGCTCGGGGAGTTGCTCGCCAGGGCGATAATCGACAACCTCCATCGCTTCGTGATCCCGGCAGTGGCCGGCCCGAACCGCCTCGTGCCCATTGCCGCTCTCGCCAGAAAGGAGATATCTGCGGCCGCGCTGAGGACGGCCGCCACGCGGGGCGCCCTGCAAGCCGATCAGAGCCCGGATGGCCGATGGACATCGACCAGCAAATGGGTCGACGACTACCTGCGGAACCGCTACAAGCGGACATGACCTGCCAGACGAGATGATGCGAATCCCATCCTGATCAAGGAACTCCGCGATCCCGCAGGCGTGGAAGATCGCTGACTAGCTTGATCAGTAGGGGATCCGCACCATGGGGGCGTTGGTCGTGCTGGACCTGAACGCGCCGGGTCACCCAGACCGTGGCACCCAATCGAACGTCCGGGTGACGGCCTCGCGCCAGCGGCGGAACAACGCTTCGGCGTCGGCCTGGGGCATCCGCGGCTCCCAGCGCTTGCCCTCCGACCAGTTCCGCCGTATGTCGTCCTCGCCTTCCCAGAAGCCCACCGCGAGCCCAGCGGCGTAGGCGGAGCCAAGCGCCGTGGTCTCGATGGTCTTGGGCCTGATGACCGGAACCCCGAGGAGGTCGGACTGGAACTGCATGAGCAAGTCGTTGACGACCATGCCCCCATCCACCTTCAACGCCGTCAGGGGCACGCCGGAGTCAGCCGCCATCGCGTCAATGACCTCACGGGACTGGTAGGCCGCGGCCTCAAGGGCGGCCCGCGCGATGTGGCCCTGGTTGATGAACCGCGTCATCCCGACTATGGCTCCGCGAGCGTCGGAGCGCCAGTAGGGAGCGAACAGGCCGGAGAACGCGGGCACGAAGTAGCAGTCACCGTTGTCCTCAACGGTCTTGGCCAGGGCCTCGACTTCATCCGCGGAACCAATGATCCGCAGGTTGTCGCGCAGCCACTGCACGAGGCTCCCGGTCACCGCCACAGAGCCTTCGAGGGCGTAGACGGCCGGCGCGGAGCCAATCTTGTAGGCCACGGTGGTCAATAGACCGTGTTCGCTGAACACAGGCTTGGTTCCGGTGTTCAGCAGCATGAAGTTGCCGGTTCCGTAGGTGTTCTTCGCCTCCCCCGGACTCAGGCACGCCTGACCGAATGTCGCGCCCTGCTGATCGCCGAGGATCCCGGACAGCGGGATTCCTTGCATCATCTGAGGCGACGAGATGTTGCCGTAGACCTCCGATGAGCTGCGGATCTGCGGAAGCATCGACATCGGGATCGCCAGCTCAGCGGCGATTTCTGTGTCCCAGTCCAGGGTCTGAAGATCCATCATCAAGGTCCGGGACGCGTTTGTGACGTCCGTGATGTGAAGTCCGCCCGAAGGACCGCCTGTCATGTTCCAGATGAGCCAGGTGTCGATGGTGCCCATCAGGAGTCGACCAGCGTCGGCCGCCTCGCGTGCCCCCGGCACGTTGTCCAGGATCCACCGGACCTTCGGGCCACAGAAATACGTAGCCAGAGGCAGCCCGGTTCGCTGCCGATACCGGTCGTCGCCGCCACCCAGTGCACCCAGCCCGTCGCAGATGTCCCTGGTGCGAGTGTCCTGCCAGACGATGGCGTTGTAGACCGGTTCTCCCGTGAACCGGTCCCACACGATCGTCGTCTCGCGCTGCTGGGTGATCCCGACGGCGCCGATGTCTGACACTGACAGGTCGGACTCCGCGAGCGCGGCCCCCATGACTTCGCGAACGTTGGCCCAGATCTCCATAGGATCGTGTTCGACCCACCCCGAACGGGGGAAGATCTGTCGGTGCTCCATCATCTCCGACGCGATCGAGGCTCCGGAGTGGTTGAAGAGTATCGCTCTGCTTGACGTCGTCCCCTGATCGACGGCCATGATCGCTTTCGGCATGAAACCTCCGCTTGTTCTCTCGCCCCTCAGGGCACCCTGACGGATTTCACTAGGAAGCTTCCGCCCGCCTACGTCCCAGCAACAGATACACGACGGGACCCACGGGTTGCACGAAGCACGCCACTCCCCACAGAACCTTCGGGCCGCGAACGTCAGGCGCCGGGCGCCTGACGAGATCGACCAGCGCCACGGTCGTCAGCACGATTTCGATCCCGGCACCGGTGATCACGAGGCACCGCTGCCCACTGCTGAGGTCTTCCCACTTGCAAGACATGCCGCCGACGCTAACGCCTAACCCCATGGCGATGCCTGCGCTGACGCCGAACGCTCAGCGCGCCTTAGGCACCAAGATGTGCGATCGTGCTGAAAATCGGCTCCACGTCGTCGGAGGGCAGAATGAATGAACCTGCCAGCTTTCGTATGCGGGCAGCGGCCATCGTGGTCGCTGCGGGACTCGTTGGAACCGGGGTCCTTGTCGCAACTCAGCTGAACACCGTGCCCAACCAGAACTCAGCGCCGCACGCGATCGTCGAGCTTCCGGAGTTCTCCGGCTCGAAGCAGATCATGGGCGGCAGCTTCTACGACACGCCTAAGATCAAGATAGGCGAGCAGGCCCCCGGAAGCCTGATTCGCTCTGAGCGCATCGCTGACGCACCTCCAGGAATCACGGCCTACCGGCTGATGTACACATCCCAGACAGCCGCAGGAGTGGACAACGCCGTGACGGCTGTGTACGCCGTGCGCTCCGGTCCGCCGCCCACTCCGAACGGCCGCCCTATCGTCGCCGTGGCGCACGGGACCACGGGAATCGCGCCCGGCTGCGGCATCTCGCAGGCACCGTTCACCCCGGGGTCGACCGGCTTCGGAACCTGGGAACAGATCATGTCGGGCCTGGTGGGGGCGGGCTTCGCGGTCGTGGCAACCGACTACGCGAATCTTGGACCAACAGCGACGCCTGACTACCTCGTCCAGGACGGTGAAGCGCACGACGTTCTGAACTCAGTCAGGGCCGTCAAGAAACTGGACCCGGCGACCGTCGATGGGAGCAACATCGGAATCATCGGCCACAGCCAGGGCGGACATTCAGCACTGTCAGCGGCCTACGACTCTGATGCCTACGCCCCGGACGTGGCGATCAAGGGAACCGTCGCGCTGGCGCCAGCTATCTTCCCGCCGGCCCCAGTCCTGATCAAGTTCCTCGAGACAGGCCGCGACAAGCCAGACGCAGCGTTCATGGCCTTCATCTCAGACGTGGTGAACTCCTGGGTAGCCAACTACCCGGACGAGTTCCAGATGGACCAGCTCTACACCGAGAAGGGAATCGCCGCAGCCCAGGTCGCACTGACCGGATGCCTATCCGCGAGCGCCGAGGCATTCGATGCCCCGAAGAAGGAGTTCATGCCCCCAACGCTGCCAAACTCGATTCTTGGAATCGCCGCGAAGAACTTCCCTATCTGGGACAAGTACCCCGTGCCCATCCTCATTCAGCAAGGGCTGAAGGACACCACGGTCGTGCCGGGGATCAACCTCGCGGCAGCGCGAACGTTCTGCAGACAAGGAAGCACGGTGGCGCTGCAAACGTATCCGGAAGACGTCCATTCATCGCTCCTGTACACCGGAGCCCCGGAGGCGATCTCCTGGCTCCAAGACAGATTCGCCGACAAGCCGGCACCTTCTGATTGCGGGGGGTTGTGATGCAAGTAGCAGTTGTTCTCGGAGCTGTCTTGACGGTTGTCGCGCTGCTCGGGCTACTCGGCCGCACACCCGCCGACAAGACGCGAACATCGCAGATCGTCGTCTACGCATTGCCGCTCGGGCTGCTCGCGGGTGGTTACGCCGCCAGCATCGGCATGAACCTGATGTGGGCAGTGATCGTAGCTGTCTCGATCCTCCTGGGGGTTCTCGCCGGGGGATGGCTGGGCCGCCAACCCGCTCTGGATGACGTCGCGAGTCATCCCGCCGCCGCTGGCCTCAGCCTCGTGTGCAGCGGCCTGATTTCCGTCGGTCTGGCCGCCGTGGCGATCATGTGGGCGGGCTCAGTGATCGCCGCCTTCTCGTATCTGAACCACGTCGTTGTGGCCATTGTTCTTGCCCTGGCAGCGGTGGCCTACGCCGCCGGAAGAGGTGCTGCGGTCGGCTTGAGCCGCACGGTCCTGGTGCTGCTTGTCGTTGGCGCGGTCGGACTGGTTGCCGCCGGGTACCTGGCCGGAGACTTCAAGGGCCTTGGCTCGCCCTACGTAAGCTTCCCTCCGGTCCCGCTCGAGCGGGGCATCCTGTATGCGATCGGCATCGTCCTAATCGGCGCCGGGTATCCGGTGCTCAGAGGGTTGGGGTCCGAGGAACGTGGCCGGACCGTGAAGGCGGCGATCACGCTTGCCGTCATCGTGCTCGTGTCGCTCGTTGGAATGTTGGCGATCTACGGCGGCGCGTTCAATCTGCCGAGCCTGGTGATCAACATCTTCCCGGTCTACACGCCGCCTCTTCTGTCGGCCGTGATCAGCGGGCTCGTCGCTGTGGTGGGAGTGGTAGCCGGGGGTGCGGCTATTCGTGCCGCAGGATCCTGCGTGGCTCCCGCGCACCCCAAATGGTGTGACGGCGGTGAGTTCCGACCGACTCCGGGGCTCCTGGTTGCTCTCGTGATCGGCGTGGTCGCGATCGTTGTCTCGGTCCTAGCTCCGACTCCAACAGTGACGGTCACCCTGCTGGCCATCTTGGCCGTGGTCAACCTGATCGCCGAGAGGATGATCTCGCGCGGCCGGCAACCTAGCCGGGCCGCGCCTGAGGCGGAACAGGCCGCGAGGAGAACAGCATGACTCAACATGAACGCGCCGGCACCAAGGCCCTGGAATCCGATCTCGTGGATATCCCGGCATTGATCACCGCCTACTACACGCTGCATCCAGATCCGGATATCCCCGCTCAGCAGGTTGCATTCGGCACATCAGGTCACAGGGGTTCGGCCCTTGACGCCGCGTTCAACGACGACCACATCGCGGCCACGAGCCAGGCGATATGCGACTACAGGGCGGACCAGGGGATCGCGGGCCCGCTGTACATGGGTAGGGACACGCATGGGCTGAGCGAGCCGGCCTGGACGACGGCGCTGGAGGTCTTCGCCGCTAACAGCGTGCGCGTGCTCATCGATTCGAAGGACTCCTACACCCCTACCCCCGCCGTTTCCCTGGCGATTCTGGGCCACAACGCCGATCGGTCGGCAGGTGACCCGGGTCGCGCCGACGGCGTTGTGGTTACCCCGTCGCACAACCCGCCGAGGGATGGCGGATTCAAATACAACCCGCCTGACGGCGGCCCAGCGGGCGCCGAGATCACTGTATGGATCCAGGACAGGGCCAACGCGTACTTGCGCGGCAAGATGACCGGAGTCGACCGGATCTCGATTAGCCGCGCGCTCGCCGCTGACAGCACGGGCCGGTACGACTTCATGGGCACGTACATCGCTGACCTACCGAACGTCGTTGACCTAGACGTGATCCGATCGGCTGGCGTAAGGATCGGCGCGGACCCTCTTGGTGGCGCCGCGGTCAACTACTGGGCAGCGATCGCCGAGAAGCATCAGCTGGACCTGACCGTAGTGAACCCGACGGTTGATCCGACTTGGCGCTTCATGACACTCGACTGGGACGGCAAGATCCGCAGCGACTGCTCCAGCCCATTCGCGATGGCGTCACTGATCGACAGTCGGTCGGACTACGACATCGCGACCGGCAACGACGCGGACTCTGACCGCCACGGGATCGTCACCCCAGACGGCGGATTGATGAACCCGAACCACTTCCTGGCAGTGGCTATCGAGTACCTCTACGGCGGACGCGGCGAATGGCCCGGCTCGGCGGCGGTGGGCAAGACCGTAGTGAGCTCGTCGATGATCGACCGCGTGGCCGAATCCATCGGCCGGAACCTGATCGAAGTCCCAGTGGGATTCAAGTGGTTCGTGCCAGGTCTGTTGTCGGGCTCGATCGCCTTCGGCGGAGAGGAAAGCGCCGGAGCGTCCTTCCTGCGGCGCAACGGCCACGTCTGGACCACGGACAAGGACGGCATAATCATGGCGCTGTTGGCGTCGGAGATCCAGGCCGTCACGGGCAAGTCACCATCACAGCGCTACGACGCATTGACGGCCCGATTCGGCGACCCGGTCTACGCCAGAGTTGACGCTCCAGCCACGCGTGAGGAGAAGGAGATCCTGAAGTCACTGTCACCGGATCAGGTGACGGCAACGGAACTGGCTGGCGAGCCGATCACGGCAACGCTCACCGAAGCTCCCGGCAACGGTGCCCCTATCGGAGGGCTCAAGGTGGCGGCGAAGAGCGGATGGTTCGCGGCCCGACCCTCCGGCACTGAGAACGTCTACAAGATCTACGCCGAGTCCTTCCTGGGGCCAGATCACTTGGCCCGCATCCAGGACGAAGCGCGCGACGTGGTCTCAGCAGCGCTGTCACCCGCCTGAAAAGGCCACCGGGTCGACACCGGGCGCGATCAACGCTACAAAGTGGAGGATGCGCGTACTGAAGTTGGTTGTCACCGTTATCGCCGTCATCGCCTTGGTCGCGGTGGCAGCCGTGGGAAGCGTCTACTTCTGGAACAAGGACATGGATCGCGCGTCCCAGACTCAGCTTGATGAGTTCTATTCCCCGCCGACCCCTCTGATCGGGAGCCCCGGCGACGTCATCAGGACTGAGCGTGCGGAGGCGTTCGACGTCCCCGGCTCAAGGGCATTCCGGATGCTCTACGTCACCGAGAGCGTGACCGGGGGTACTCGGGCCAGCAGCGGCATGTACTGGATCCCCGACAAGCCAGCGAAGGGTGCGCGCAAGGTAATCGCCTGGGCCCATCCAACTGTCGGGCTCGGGACCGACTGCGTTCCGAGCCGGGTTCCGGGGAACCGTAGCTTCAAGGCAACCGTGGGATGGCTGGAGCAGATGGCGGGACTCGGCTGGGTGGTCACCGCCACCGACTACGCGGGGCTCGGGACACCTCCTCCGTACACGTACCTGGTCGGGCGACAAGAGGCTTCCGACGTAGTCAACTCGGTCCGTGCGGTTCGGAATGTCCCCGCGGCCGAGGCCGGCACGAAGTGGGGCGTGTTCGGTCATTCGCAGGGAGGCCATTCGGCACTGTGGACTGGCACGCTCGCGAAGGACATCGCCCCGGAGCTGGACCTGGTCGGGGTGGCGGCAGCAGCACCAGCGTCCCTCCTGCCAGTGATCATCGATCAGCAATGGGACAAGATCGTCGCGTGGGTGATCGGCCCTGAGGCCATGCTCTCCTGGCCTGTGGTTTTTCCCGAATTGCAGCCTTCAGAAATCGTGAACCCAGCCGCTGCGAATGCCACAGAGTCCGAGGCTCTTGACTGCCTGCTGAAGTCCGCTCTCGGCGGAGCGCTCAGACAGGAGCTAATGGGTCAACGCTACTTCTCGGTCAATCCGCTCACGATCCCGTCATGGGCGGCGCGGTTCGACACCGAGTCGGCCAAGCCGCTCCCGGCCTCTATGCCCCTGTTCGTTGGTCAGGGCACCGCCGACAAGGTCGTCATGGCCGACACGAATGCCCTACTTCAACAGCAGTGGTGCGAGGCTGGCAGCGACTTGACCATGGAGTGGCTCGGCGGGGTCAATCATCAGAACGCGGCTAAGGCCTCCGGGCCTGCCGTCGTTGACTGGTTCATCGATGTCTTCGATGGGAATACGCCCAAGAGGAACTGCCAGAAACCGCCGCCTGTCAAGCCCTATGAGCTACAGTCAGCCGAGTCAGGCTAGCGACCGGGGCGGACACGCGCCCCGCGTGCGGAGGAAGGAAGCCCATGCGGACACGAAATCGAGTCATGCCGATAGCCGCGGCTGCGGTACTGGGGAGCTCACTCGCTTTGGCGGGATGCAGCTCCGACAATGCCACGCCAACTAGCAGCCCCACGACCTCGGCGCCCAGCCCCTCGCCCACCACGAGCGGTGCACGCAAGGAAATCGGCGACTGGGAGCTTGTGCTGACACCTGGGTCAGCCGTCCCCGCCGGCTGGCCGGCCAGTATCTCCGCGCCAGCCCAGGGCACCGTCGTCGCAACCGGCACAGGCAGCCCAATCGATACCGCCAGTGACCATCCGATCCTTGCCGTGGAGTACACGGCTCCTGGACAGACCGCGGCGGTCATGGCCGCACAAGTCAAGGATCTGACCAAGAACGGATGGAAGCCAAGTAAGTCCGGCACCTCCGCCTACAAGATGTTCCTCAAGCCCAACCAGTATCCGAAAGGTTTCGACTCGCTCTCAGTAGCCGTGCAGGCTGCCTCCGAGGGAGTGTCCGTCTATCAGTGGACCTGACCCCGCAGGGTGCTCGGGCACCCGGTTCGTCAGCTCCCACTGCGACGCGGCCACTGGATCCCTACTCTCGGGACCGTGGGAACCACGACGCAACGTGACGTAGTCGCCCTGATCCGGGCTGCCCCTGCCCTGCTCGGCCGGACCAAGCTGGTGACGGTGGATGGACCCGCCGGTGCGGGGAAGAGTTCATTCGCGGCTGCGCTCGCGTCCGAGCTGCCCGACAGCGAAGTAATCCACATGGATGACCTGTACGAGGGCTGGGAAGGGCTGGACGACCGCCTTTCGGAGCGCGTGGACGCGTGGATCCTGACCCCCTTGCGATCAGGGCTGCCTGCGCAGCACTTGGTCTACGACTGGGCGCGTGGCGTGTTCGGCTCATGGCGCGTCACCACGCCACCTGGCGTGCTGATCCTCGAAGGCGTGGGGTCACTGCAGGCGCACACCAGTCCAGTCGCCGCTCTGAGGATCTGGTTGGAGGCACCCCGGGAGACGCTCAACAACCGCTTGACGTCCCGGGACGGCGCCATCAGCGGCCATCTGACCCGATGGAAGATCCGGGAAGCCGAGTTCTTCGAGCGTCTCGGATCGCGGGGACTGGCAGATCTGGTGCTGGACACATCCGCCAGCTCCTAACTTGGCCAGCCTGACGGACCAGGGCGCGGCACGACTTCAGAATCGGGCTCGCATCTCTGCCCGGACCGCGTCGACTACCTCCGGCTCACACAGCCGGAGTTCAAGCATCAGCCTGGCCGCTTCAGCGGCGTCGTCGGCGACCAGTAGCTTGACCCCCCGCTGCCGCATCTGCCGGATCCGACCCCGAAGCTCTACGATCCGGGAGTCAGACTTGTCGCCGGTGCGGATGATGAGAACAGCCACGATTCGGTCCGGTGTGCCGCTAGCTATGTCGCAGTAGATCTCGGGGTCCTGCTGGCCAGAGTCCCCGATCAGCAGGACCGGAGTGTCCGGGTAGGCGGACAACAGCCGACCAATGGCCTGGGTCTTATGCTCCTCTCCCGATCGGTACACGTAACGATCGGTCGGACCCCAATCGGAGAGGAAGATCGGCCCCTCAGGGAAGCCCCGGATCTGCAAGAACAGCGTCAGCATCTCGTACAGGGCCCAGCTTCCGCTCGAGACGTAGAAACACGGAACTTCCGCTGGCCGCTTCCCGTCCGCAGAACGCACTCCACGCGCGAGTCCCCGGTACAGCGATGCCATCCCGGGCACTGCCCTCCTTGAGTGATCCTCACGAAGAAGGGTGCGGCGCAGCGCCGTGAGCCCCTCGGTCATCCCCGTCCGCAGAACCGTGTCATCGATGTCGCTCACGACGAGCAGAGGCGCGTCCGGCTCGGCGCTGAGCACGTTGCCCGAACCGCGGAAGACCGGACCATCCGTGGCCGCGGGCACTGTCGCAACGTCGACGCGGTGCCAGCCGGGGTGTAGATCGCCGACGTCCAGGCTCAAGGCGGCGAACCCACGACGGTCAGTTGTGGCTTTGGCCTCGGCAGGCCCGATCCGCGCCCGGACCGTCACGTCCGGGAAACTCAGCGCCACATGCCTGCGCAGATTCGCCGTGAACACGTCCCAGTAGGGCAACGAGCTCGCCGCTTCGGGTAAGCGAGGCTCCTCCACAACGCGGACGTGGACCTTGGCCACGCCTCGCGCCACCCAGCCTCGGTGGACGAGAACCCGGACCTCTCGCAGCGTTCCATCCTCGAGCTTGCGGTCATGCCTGTGCTGAGTCCACCTGGCGTCTAGATCGGAAACCGCTTTGGCTACCCGGGGGCCACTCACGGCATCGGCGAGCAACCGCCCAGCTGACCCCGCGAGACGTCTTGGGAGCGAAGCTGGATCCACGCAGTCAGCATGGCGGAGGCATGACCGAGATGCACAGCTGTCGGGGTTCCGGGCCCCGGTGCCAGCCCCGAGCCGCACAAGTCGGGCATTCCGGCCCGAGGATTCACCCGATCGGGGTATTCAGCTCGGGATTTCGTATGGCGGGCCCGATGACGACGGCGTGTTCGGGTTCCATCCGCTGCGTGCGCTGACCCGAGTCGTCCTGGTCGCGACCGTCGCGTTGGTCGCCACAGCGTTCCTGATCAGCGGCACGGGCCCGGGCCATCCCGGCGCGGCGGAAGTCTCGCAGCGGTTCGTGCGCACGGGGGCAACCCTTTGGAGCTGGGCCTTGACGGTCGAGGAGCTGGCGAGTTCGGCAGCTGAAACCGTCTCGGATCTGACGAGCTGGAACCAGGCAAGCTGACCAAGCCAGCCGTGGCCAGTGGTCAGCGAAGTCGGCTTGAGGTCAGGATGGCCATGACATGCCCGACCACTGCGGGCACAGCCAAGACAGCGAGAGCCGCCAGAGCGAACCGCGTCGGCGCGAGGTTCCCAGCTACGGCGTCGAGCGTCCCCGCTGCCAGGGCGATGATTGTGAGTTCAACCGAGTGGTAGGCGCGCTGGAACGGGAAGTAGCGCGTGAGCTGACGCAGCTTCCTGGGCGCCGCCGCCCTAGGGGCGGCGATCTGGGCGGAGTCATCCAGCCGATCCATGCCACTAGCCGATCGAGCAGCGTGCACCATCTCGTTCAATGACTTGTTGAACAAGACGAGCACCGAAAGCACCAACCCGACCAATGGCCACGGACTGCCGAGAATGGGCTCCCCTGGCCATCCGCTGGCCCGGATTCCCAGGGCGATCGGGATCAGTCCTTCGGCGGTGAAATGTCCCACCTGATCCAGGAACACGCCCGAAGCTGAGAAGCGCTGCTGCCAGCGCGCGACTTCTCCGTCGCAGCAGTCCCAAAGCATCTGAAGCTGGCCAAGACAGGCTGCCATGAGAACTCCAGGCATGCCCGGTATGAGCAGAGCGAAGGCGGTGGCCGCGCCCGTGGCGATCATGATCCCTGTCACGCCGTTGGGGCTGATCGGAGTGCGCAGCAACACGCGGGTCAAGTAGGGCGACCATCGTCGCAGGTAGAGGTCGGCGACCCAGTGCTCCGCTGATCGTCGAGACCGCACTTCGGGCGGCTGACACACCTGGCGGATCTGGTCGATCGTCGGGCGAGTCGGCCTTGATGTTTCAGTCATCGGCGGCCTTGGAGATCAACCACTGCCCGGATGCGATCACGACGCCGACGATACCCAGTACCCCCGCGACCCAAGGCAGCGACGACGCCAGAACAGCGGCGCCTGCCAGTGAAAGCACCGCCAGGAGCAGCACGCGGCCGTCTCCGCCTCCACACGACCACAACAGCCACCGGGGCGCCACGCGGCCAGCCATCGCCCGATACATCAAGTCGTACCGGTGAAAGCAGATCATGAACATCACCCAAAACACGGCGGCCAAGGATCCCGGGGAGATGACTGCGACGAGGATCAACCAGGCCAGGAGTTCCACTCCCCCGGCGACCGATGGCAGTGCCCACCCGAAGCGACCAGACACGAGCGGGAGTAACGCCGCGGACGTCCCTGGCACGGCCTTACCGGCAAGCCACGCCACAGGTCCCGCGTCGACTTGCGCCCTGATGGCCTGAGCACCGTCGGCCGAGGCTGTCCACGTCCAGCTCCGCGCGCAGCGGGCAGCTGTGGAGTAGGCCAGAGCCACAGCGCCCAACACCAGCAGTGCGGCGAACGTCCAGCTCGGCGTCAAGATGGCAGCCGTGATGCTGATGACCAGCCATCTTTCGCCGATCGGGAAGTAGATGAGGTCCTTCAGCCCGCGAAGGCCGCTTCGGTTGTTCATCCGGGCCGACCGCTTCAACAGGGCCGACTGTGTGTCCGTGGCGGCGTTCGTTTCGGTCAGCGGGCGAGCGGCCCGCGCGGTTTCCCGCTGGGCCCGTACCCGTGCGAACGTGTAGTCACTTAGGTGCCGGACGGTTTGCAGCGTCATCGTGGCCGCCGCGGCCAGCCAGATGTCGGTTCCCGCCGCAGCGGCGCCGACCGCGAGACCGGCGTAGACGAGATACTCTTTGATCCGGTCAGTTGAGGCGTCAAGCCAGGCGCCGACAGCGCTGAAGCGGCCGGTCAGTCTGGCGACTTCACCGTCAGAACAGTCGATTACAAGGGCGACCTGCAGCAATAGGGCGCCGACGATCATCGCCGCCCGGTTCCCTGACGCGAAGCATGCCGCCGCTGCCACGCCGGTCGCCAGGGAGGCAAGAGTCAGCGAATTCGGTGACCATCCACGCCGGGCTCCCAGCGCACTGAGAGGCTTGCTGAGCCTACGCAGTACCAGCTTGGAGTAGACGCCGTCATCGGAGCGGTTCGCGCGCGCCAGACGGATCCGAGCGACATCTTGTGCCGACAGGTCCGGCACTGCCCCGCCGGGCTCCGGCAACGGCCAAGGCTCGATGTCCTCGGCGGCCACGGGCACACCTTCGCGGACAACGGCCAACAAGGCCCAGCCGAAGGGGTCATCGCCGGTCACACCCCAACTCTGGGCAAGCGCGGCCGCATCGCGCAGGGCGCGTGCGGCCCTGGCTCGGTCAGAGGCGCCGATCCACATCAGGCCGACGGTCGCAGCATCCGGATCCGCTGCACGATGCCGACTCGTGCCCACATCGACGATCCGGTGATGCAGCACCCGGAGCGACGGCTCCCCCTGGCGTGTCACGAACGCCGTCGTCGCTCTAGGCCGCCCCGAACACAGGTCTTCCATAGCCCCGGCCGGCAGGCGCGAACGATCCGAAACCAGCACGACCGGTCCACCCTGGCCGTCCAGCTCGTCGGCGGCACGGAACAGGGATCCCGAAAGATCCGTCCCGGCAACTGTGATCACGGCTGGCTCTTGCGCCATGCGCCCAAGCGTCGGCCGGAAGCGCCCGGGCTACACCTCGTCATC
This sequence comes from Candidatus Nanopelagicales bacterium, assembly GCA_030700225.1. Lineage (NCBI taxonomy): Bacteria > Bacillati > Actinomycetota > Actinomycetes > Candidatus Nanopelagicales > Candidatus Nanopelagicales bacterium. The sequence continues at coordinate 32,606 of JAUYJT010000038.1, forward strand.
GCGATCATCCTCGTCGGTGCGACGGCGGCCAACGCGAGCCTCAGATCGCATCGTGCGCATTACTTGGACGGCCGTGTCAGGGTCTACCGGCGCAGCGCCCTTCGCTGTGAGCAAGACGACCCTGGTAGCCAAGGTCCTCAGCAGCTTCGGGTCTCGGCTCACCACGACCAGCGCCATGCCCTTGGACATCAAGTCCTGAAGTTGCGGAACGCACGTGGGCCGGAAGCCCTGTGTCCCCACCTCGGCCATTGAGTCAAGCGCCAACAGATTCACCGGCGCACTCGTAGCCACGCAGAAGGCCAACTGCCGAAGCATGAATGACGAGGTCTCATCGACCGGGCGATGGATGATCCTTCGGACACCGGCACGTTCCGCGATCGAATCGAACCGCTCGTCTATCTCACGATCCGTCATGCCGTGGATGCCCGCCAGAAGACGCAGGGACTGCCCGATGCTCAGAGTCTTCACCTGTCGGAAGCGCGGCACCGGAAGCAGAAGCGACCTCGGCGGAACGACAACGGAGCCTTCGTCCGGATCAACCAGTCCGGACATCAGCCTCATCACGGTCTGACGGCGGTGGGTACTTGAGTCCACGATGAACAAAGCCTCGCCCGGGTTCACCTCCATGGTGACGTTACGCAGGATCCAGTAGGGGCGACGGTCCTTGCCACCGGCCAGCGTCGGGATGCGGGAGAAGCGCCGCCGAGTGCGCTTGACGATCAGCCCCCGTGCGCCAACATCGGCGAGGGCAGCGGTCGGCTTCACTCGACCCGCCGTATCTCATCCACGCGTGACCGCAACAGGACCAGGCCGAATACGAACAAGGCCAGAGTGACGCCGAAACTAGTCGCGTAACCCGTCCAAGACACGAGTACCTCATCGGGCCACAGAGAGGCCCGGTAGAAACCCAGGATGCCGTAGAAAGGATTCACATACAGCAATGATCCGAACCATGATGGGAAGTCTCTGGTCGCCCAAAAGATCGGGCTGAGCCAGAAGAACATGCGCAGGACGACCCCCGAAATCATGGCGACGTCCGGCAGATTCACGGCCAGGGCGGCTCCGATCATCGCGAACGCCATGCAGAGAATGAACTGCAGCGCCATCGCGACCGGGAACAAGATCAGTCCCCAAGTGGGTGGCTTACCTCCCAAGATCACGAACGCGGCGATCACTGGGAACGACAAGAGGAACTCGCTCAAACCCAGTAGAACCCAGCGCATCGGCCAAAACATGACCGGAAGCGGACTGAACAAGAGCAGATCGTCGAACTTCGTGAATGTCTTGGGACCCTTCCTGATGGCGGTCCCAAGCCAGGTGAACGGATACAGACCGGTCACCAAGTAGACGACCATCGGTGCCAATCCGACTCGCACGCCTCCGAATATGTAAGTGAAGACGAACCACATCATCACGGCGAAGAGGAACGGTTCTGCCAGCGTCCAAAGGATTCCGAGCCGGAAGCGATCGTACGAAGACTTGATGTCCTGCCGCGTGAGAAGAGCTAGCGTTCTGCGGTGGGTCACGATGCTACGCACCGTGTGCGACAGGGAATCCCTGCCGCCGCGACGCCTCTTGCGCCCCTCTCCGGCAGCCGGGGGACGTTGACTGGACTCGATAGGTCCAGCTGCTGTCGGCATTGCTAGTGCGCCCTGGCCGACGTCAGTCCATCGCTGCGGGATCTCCGCTCCTGGCGAAGCTCATCGAGCTTGTCCCTGGTCCGCATGATTTCAATGCAGGCGTCAACCCAACGGCGCAGTTGTTGCCCAGGGGCCGTGTCCCCGAAGTAGTGAGCGGCCCACGGTGCCATCCGCTCCTGGTAATCGGTGCCGACGAGCATCTCGTCGAGGATCGCCGGAAGTCGATCGGCGTCGGCGGGCTTCAGCAGGTCCATGCTCTCAAGGAATCCGCCCATCCCTTGTGCCTCCGGTTCCACTGGCTCAGTGATGACCATTGGCTTCAGTGTGGCCAACCAATCGACCGCTACAGCGGAGATGTCGCTAATGCACGCGTCCGCGACCCCGAACTGCCAGTCCAGGTGCGGCGTCATGTCCCAGATGTGTCCAGCGCCCGGGTCAGCTTTGTTGGCGGCCTGAAGCAACTTGCGTGAGCGGGCGATCGCCGCCCTGTACTCGGGCTGGTCCACGCCGCTGCGGGGATGAACCCGGACGATGAGACGGTAGCGATCGCTCGCCGTTAGCGCGCGCAGTATCCGTTCTCCGTGAGTGGCCAGCGAGCCATACCGCATGCTGCGACGATCTCCCTCCCACGTCGGTGCGTAGAAGATGATCTTCCGGTCGTCGCTTCGGACGAAGATTGGAGGCGGCTGGATACAGTCCAGCTGTGGGCGGCCGATCTGCCGCGTTCGCTCTTGCACGTCGTAGTGGAGGAAGGCCTTGCCGAGCCGCCGCGCAGCCGCCTCGCCAGCGATGAACGCGAAGTCGAACGCGTTGTGAACGCCGGAAACCATGTAGCTCTTGTCGCTCTCCCCGTGACAGATCGACACGTGCACAGCGTCAGCGAACCGAAGCATGCTCATGTTCCGGTTGTTGTTGTTCACGTATAGGAACATCTTCACGTTGTTGTCGGCGACGAATAGCTCAACGTCCTCGATCGCGGGGAGATACTCGACATCGACTGGACACTCGCTCCCGATCGCGGCGGCGGCCGTCACCTGGCGGGTCAGAACGACGGTCCTGACGTGGCGGTCCAGTTCCCGCAGCGGGCCGTACCACTGACGGACCTGATACAGATTGGTCACGTTGTCGGGGAAGTACAAGATGACTTCGTAAGGCCCGGGCTTCCTCGGCGTGGCGGGAATAGCCGCCCACTCTCTTTCCGCCGCGATTCTGTCGCGTTCCGCGCGAGCCGCACCACGGATTCTGGACAAGCTCCTTCGCACATTCACAGCCAGAGTGTAATCGTGCGGCACGCCGAGCCCAAAGACACGCCGCGCCTACGATCCGTCGCTGTGCAGGGTCGCACGGGCCCGTCGCTTGGCCCGCGCGAACAATCCCAAGTCGGGAGCAGTGGACGTCGCGACACTCTTCTTGCGCGACTTCGCCGGGAATCCCACGGCCAGGAGCCCCTTGACAGCGATAGTCGCAGCTTCGATCGGAACATCGGTGGGTGTCGTCGCCTCAGCCGAGGCAGTGTCGTCGGCGATCTGAGCGCCGCCGTCACGCAATGTGGCCGTGCTCCCGACAACGTGTACGTCCATCGCGTCGATCTTGTCCGCGAACTCCTCATCGCGCTCGTGAGCCTTCTTGCGCGCCCATTCCGGTGTCGCGATGCCCGGCTCTTGAGCGCCGGGGACCCGGTCCTCAACCATTGACCGCGTCAGCCCTTGCCTGATCTGCCGGTAGTAGGTGGGCCAATCAAGGTCATCGACGACGGACTCGTTCAGCTGGCGGATGAACTCAGCCTCAGGAGCCGTCATCGATCTATTCCCCGAAGCGGTCCCGTCGGCGGCCAGGAAGTCGTCGGGCAGGTCGAGGAGTTGAGCGAAGGCCCTTGGTACGGCGAGGCGGTCCCCCTCCCGGACGATAATCACGTGAACTCCCTGCGGCCCAACGACCTGCGCCCAACGTGAAACCTGGTCAGCATGATCATGCCGCTTCCAGAACCGGGCCACCGCTCGGCGCCTCGGCTCGGCGAACACCAGCTCCAGCCAGTCCTCAAAGCGACTACGGGCTCCCGACTTGACCGTCTGTTGCCAAACGGAAGGCAGAATCGATGCCAGAGACCTCAGCGAGATAACGACTTCGACCCGACCGGGTCCGCCTAACTCGTCGACCAATTCGCGAGCCACCTCAGCGTCTATGTCATCAAGAAGCTCGCTGCTGATGATTGTCCGGCCTTCGGGGAAAGACGTGGCCTCCTTCTTGAGCTTGTCCCAGTAGACGCGCTCGTAGGTGAAAGCCCCCTTCTTCCTCCAGCCAAACGGCCGCTCCAGGAACGCGAGCATGCTTCGGTGGTGATACTTCCCGTTGCCCGGATACAGCACTCCACGGTCACGCAGGTCTGACCGTTTGTGCGCCAGGGTCGTCTGCAGAGCAGTTGTGCCCGTCTTGTGCACCCCAACATGCAGAAGCACGCATCCTGCGGGGACGGGCTCCAGCCGCGCACTGTCCTCACGGAAGGATTCTGAAGTCACCGGCCCAGCGTAGTCATGCCGCCCTGAGACATCATCTGACACGTCGCCTAGATCAGCCGGGGAGTCAGCAAGTGGGTACTCTCCACGCGTGAGCGTTTCCGGATCCGAGTCGGACGCGCCCGCGCCCGTGTTGAAACCGGGCGACGGGTCCGTCCTTTTGCACATCGGAGTGCCCAAGACGGGGACCACGGCGCTGCAAGCAGCCCTGGCCGCATCGAGACCGGAGCTTGAGTCCCTCGGTGTCCTGTACCCAGGTGCCAAGCAGTCCCACCACGCCGCAGTGCGCGCGGCCCTGCGGGAACCATGGGGCTGGGGGGCGCAACCGGAGCAGGTCGATCCCGCACCGTGGCATGAACTCGTTTCCGAGGTAGCGAACTCGCCCGATCGCGTTGTCATCAGCAGCGAATTCCTGACCGTGGCCAGCGGCGAAAAGGCCGAGTCCGTGATCCGTGGAATGGGCGACCGCCGCACAGTCGTGGTCATCACGCTGCGCCCACTGGCCGCACTCACGCCGAGCAGCTACCAGCAGTTCCTCAAGTACGGCCACCGGCTCACCTACGAGGAGTGGCTCCACACGGTTCTGCCCTATGAGGGCGATCCACAAGAACAGCCGTACTGGATGCGGGGCGACTACGCGGCACTCGTAGACAGATGGACACGGCTCGTCGGCCCGGAGAACCTAGTCGTCATCGTGCTCGATCCAGCCGACCGCGAGAGTCTCTTCCGTGATGTGGCTCGGTTGCTGTCCATCCCGGCTTCAACGCTGCTCGCCAACCGCCAGGTCATAGCGAACCGCTCCATGACCGCTGCGGAGTCGGCTCTACTGCTGAAGCTGAACCTGGCCTTCCGGGGCCCGAGGGACTGGGCCTGGTACGAACGCTATGTCCGCCGCGGACTTGTCCGCGCACTAGTCGAGCAACGCGATCCGGCGCCGGACGAACCGATGCTGGTAACCCCGGTGTGGGCACAGGAGGAACTCCTCCGGGTGGCGCTGGACTCAATCGTGCGGATCCGCGAGTCGGGAGTCTGCGTGCTCGGCGATCTGAACTCCCTCGCGACGCCCGTGGACCGCGACGTGGTCGCGTTGGATCACGCGAGCCCGACCCTGCCGCTGGAAGCCTGCGAGATCGCTGTTCGCGGCATGGCGGAGCGGATCCCCGCTGTGCGCGGTCGGTCTGGGAGTACGAAGAAGCCGACGTTCCGCACCCGAGCCTCCCACCGGCTGCGCAGAGCTAAGAAACAGTGGAAGGCTCGCGCGGCGCAACGCGGGTCCGGCCCATCCGTCTGAGGTAGCGTCAACTACGCGGAGGTGATCGAGTGGCGGGGCAGGCAGTGATCCTGGCGGCCGGAATGGGCACCCGGCTCGGGCGACCATTCCCCAAGCCGTTGACGCCGCTGGAAGACGGCCGGTCGATCATGCAGCAACAGATCGAGAACCTCGGCTCGGCGCTGCCCGACCACCAGATCGTGATCGTCGTCGGCTTCAAGTGCGAACTGATCATGGAGCGCTTCCCTGACGTGCTCTACGTCTACAACGAGATGTTCGACCAGACCAACACGTCGAAGAGCCTGCTCAAGGCACTGCGGGTCTCAGGTTCGGCAGGCGTGCTGTGGATGAATGGCGATGTTGTCTTCGATCCGCGCATCCTGACGCGGATCGATCCGCTGATGCGGGATGACCGAAGCTTCGTGTGCGTCAACACCGCAACCGTCGGCGAGGAGGAAGTCAAGTACTCGGTGGATGAAGCCGGATTCGTCCTTGAGCTGTCCAAGACTGTGGCCAGCCCCCTGGGGGAGGCCGTCGGCATCAACTTCGTGGCCGCGCATGACAAGGACCTGCTCATTACCCACCTGGCGGACGTCGAGGATCAGGACTACTTCGAGCGGGGAATCGAAGTAGCCATCGAGAAAGAGGACCTGCGCGTCCTTCCTGTGGACATCACGGACCTGTTCGCGGTGGAGGTCGACTTCGAGGCCGATCTCGAACGAGCCAACCGATCGATCCGTTGAGTGCCGGGCCCGCGCAGGTGCCGGTCCTGACGAGATTGGCCCGGCGCGTTGGACTGATACCCAAACCAGAGCCAGCGCCTCCGCCTCCACCGCCCCCGGAGCGCCGCGCCCGGGCACTCCCCCATGAGCTTTCCCTGGAACACCGCGAGCGCGTCATCTCGCTTCTGAGCGAATGGGGGGTAGCGACGTTCCCGGTCGCGGGGTTCCAGCCCACACGCGTGCGAGTAGGAGTAATCGCCTCCTCCGAGCTGTGGCGCCTGTTCGCCGAAACTGAGCTGGGCGACGGGACATGGTGGATCCGTCAGGACCGGAGAGCCTGCCGCATAGGTGGGCCCGCGTGGTTCGACCGCCTTGAGCCGCAGCGGGTCATGCAGGTGTACCGGATGGTCGAGCACGTCTCGGGCGGCAGGCCTATCGCCGAGGCCGGGGCAGTCGAGGTGAACCTGTGGAGGCCCGACCCGATGGGGGGCATCTCGACGGATTCGAGCAACCCCGTAACCATGTGGCTCCCCGAGGGGGTGGCAGTTGGCTGTCTTGACGCGCCAGTGCCAAGATCTGATCAGACTGCCGATCCGGTGGATGTCGTGATCACGTGGGTCACGGATGCTGACGAGACGTGGCGGGCTGACTTCCAGCGGATCGCCGAGGAGTCGACGGGCGACCCGGGACTTCTGCCGTTCGCGCTGACCCCAGGGCGCTTCCGCGACTCCGGCGAGCTGCGCTACGCCTTGCGGGGCATCGAAGCGAACCTCCCCTGGGTGCGGATGATCCATGTCGTTTCCGGGAACCGCCGTCCTGAGTGGCTGGCCGACCATCCGAAGATCAGGTTCGTCCATCACAGCGAGATCCTGCCGACGGCAGCGCTCCCCACGTTCAACAGCCACGCCATCGAGGCGGCACTGCATCGCATCCCGGGCCTCGCCGAGCAGTTCGTGTACTTCAATGACGACGTGTTCGCGTGCAACCCACTGGGCACGGACCGGTTCTTCGGGCCCACTGGTCATCCGGTGATCTACCTGTCACGCAAGCCGATCGGCCTCCCCGGGCACCCGCTGGACACAGCCCCGGCCATGGCTGCCGACAACGCACGGAGGATTCTGCGGTCCTGGTACGGGCGCGAGATCGACCGGACTCTGCTGCACGTGGCTCACGCCATGCGCCGCTCCTACCTGGATGACTTGTGGCGCCGCGCCCCGGAGGAACTCGGTCGAACAGAGCACGCGCGAGTTCGGCGGAACACCGACATACCCCCGATCCTGCTGCACCACTGGGACTCTCTGCTGCGAGGGGCCGCTGCCCCATCGAAGGCGACGTGCCGGGTAATCGACGTAGGGGACCCATCGTCGGCTCGGGCTTTGGCTGACCTGAGGTCCGCGAAATACATGACAGATTTCGTGACCCTGAACCAGCGCGACGACGCCCGTGCTGAGGATGTCGCACAGTTGGTGAGCGCCATGGAGTGGATCCACCCTTTCCCGAGCTCGTTCGAGGCTGATTCGGGCGCGTGAACTCACGGGCCGGGGGCCGAGCCCGGTTCCTCCGAGGTCCGTGCCTGCGTGGCTAGGGCGGGGGTCTTCGCCATCGGTGTCGCGGTGTCGGGGTGACGGTCCACCACGGCTGGGATGGATCGCCTGCGGAGGGTTCCCCGACCCCGGGTTGGCCCGCCCCGGGTTGGTCTGGCTCGGTGTCGCGGGT